>JAGQHW010000133.1 GCA_020431645.1 Carnobacterium sp.
AACCCTATGGGTATAGGATTCCCGATACACGATTTTATACAATTTCATGTATTCATAAAGTTTTTAAATTAGTAATCCTCAAAAAAGTTGGACCATATTAGTAGAAGTATGGCAATAATAACTAGCCCCTAGATAGTCAATTTAAATAATTTATTTTTCATTCAATATGCTCCTAATAACCAATCTTTCAAAAATAATCAAAACATGTTGGCAAGGAAAATGCTCGACTATAGCCCCCACCTGATCGCTGAAGAGATACAACTTTGTGAGTGAAATGGAAAAAAGAATAGCGGTAAAACTATTTTATAAAATACTAGTAGAAATTAAAAAAATGTCTGTTATAATTATTGTGTAACCGTTTTCTATAAGTATTAGCGTTAAAACAACTGCTACTGGAGCTGGAAAAACAATCCCTAGTACCAGTACTAAACGCCCAGGTACTAAGGCTACAGTTGTAACAACTAATACGTCATATAGTGGCCCTGCTACTTACTTTAGTTTCAAAGGAAATACTCAAGTTACTACTAGCGCTGGTATTGTCCCTTGGATTTATGGAACTAGCGTAGGAGGAACTACTTTAGGATTTTAATTTATTAATGAAAGAGGCACTTTATGGAGAGAAAGAAGATTGAAGTTTCGGTAGTTTATAAAGATAACTTTTCTGAAGATTATAAAATAGATTGGCAAGATTTAGAAGAAATCCTTAGAGAAGCAGAGGATGAGGATAGACCTGATTTCCATATTAGAAAAAAGCTTTTTATCAAACAAGAAGTAGCCCTTATCGCTACCGCAAATTGTTCGATCCAATTCCTCTAGGTAAAAATGTAAACAATTTATTGGACTGATTGAAAGCTGCTGAAAAATACAAAGAAACGATTCCTAACGCTCTGTAGAGGGGAGTCGTTTCTTTGTATTTTTAGTAGACTAATTCTGTTACATTTTATTTTGTTATAGTTAGATTAAAGGGAAGAGCTTCTTCATTCTACCAAAAGTGTTAGGCATACAGATAAACAGACCCGCAAAAAACATTTTTGCAGGTCTGCTTATGCTCTGTTTATCTAGGTTTTACATACACGAAACTATGTAATTTCATGTGTCTTGTATTCAAGTCACGCCACAAGAGTATGGTTGACATATCATTTTGACTTTGAACATCTAGATAAATATAAATAAATAATAGAGATAAAAAATGTAGTGTAATCCTTAATTATCTCTATTACTCGATTAATTTGAAGGTGTGCAATCATTCTTTAGACTGCCCTTAGCAATCGAAGTCCATTCAAAATAACAACCAATGTACTTCCTTCATGAATAATGACACTGATGGCAATATCCGTTAAGCCCAAGAAACTAACGACAATTAAAAAAGCAACAACGGCCATTGAAAAAATAATATTCTGCCAAATAACACGGTTCATTTTCGAAGAAATATTATGAGATTGTACCAATTTTGATAAATTGTTTTGCATTAAAACTAAATCAGATACCTCTACTGCCACATCAGTCCCATCTCCCATAGCGATTCCCACATCTGCATTAACAAGAGCAGGAGCATCATTTACACCGTCTCCAACCATGGCGGTCACACCGTATTTTTCTTTTTGTTCGTCTATTATTCTGGATTTGTCTTCCGGCATGACATTTGCAATCACTTCATCTATTCCCAATTGTTTAGCAACCGCTTTTCCCGTCATTTCTGAGTCACCAGTAATTAATGTGGTGTGTATACCTTGTTTTCTGAAATACTCAATGGTTGCTTTTGCATGTTCACTTGGAATGTCCATGAGGGCAATAAGGCCTAGAACCTCTTCATCTACTGCTACGTACACGACTGTCTTACCTTCTGAAGCCCATTCATTATTTAAACGACTATACTCATCTGAAACATCATCAAACGAAGTCGGTTTTCCTATACGATAATTTCTCCCTTTGTAATCTCCTGTCAATCCTTTACCAATCTGGTTTTCTACATCAATAGTTAGTTTGTTTTTTTGCTCAAACTTTCTTAGAATAGCATCTGCTAAAGGGTGATTGGATTCTTTTTCAAGAGCTACTACGATATCAATCATGTTTTCTTCGTTCACGGAATCAGCAAAATAATAATTGGTTACTTCAGGTTTTCCTTTGGTCAAGGTGCCCGTCTTATCAAATGCAATTGCTTTAATATCGGCTAATTGAGACAGGTAAGAACTACCTTTTGAAAGGACTCCTTTTTTGGCTAAATTAGAAGTCGTCGATAGCGTTGCCGAGACAGTAGCTGCTGCTAAAGCACACGGTGAAGCTGCAACTAAAAGGACTAATCCTCTATAGACACTTTGTGACCATGTCCAATCAAGTAGAAAAGGTGCCAATAACATGAATAACGGAATGGCAATTAAAACAACTGTGACGTATTTGGGTTCAAATTTTTGGATAATACTCGCAGCTTTTGTTTGGTTATCTTGGTTCTGGTTCACTAATTGTAAAATTTTTGAAAATACTGTATCTTCGTTTTCTTTGGTGACTTTCATCGTGAAGCTACCTGTTCCATTAATTGTACTCCCGAAGACGCCATCTCCTTTGTATTTCTCTTTCGGGATACTTTCTCCATTAATAGACGACTCATCAATGGATGTAGATCCAGACAAAATGACGCCATCAATAGGTACTTGATCGCCATTCAAAACTTGAAGTTGATCTCCCACTTTTAATTCACTGACATCTACATTTTTTGTACTGCCATCAGGTAGGATTAACCGGGCAGTCGTTGGATTCATTTCGAGTAATTTCGTTATTTCTCGTTTGCTTCTTCCTTCTGCATAATCTTCCAAAAAATGTGCTCCAGAAAAAATAAGAATCAATAATGTTCCTTCCCAAAAATTCCCCATTAAAGAAGCTCCGATTGCCGCTAATCCCATTAAAATATGAGAATTAGGCATGAACTTTTTTTGGTTTTTTGAGTTCTCAATTGTTTCTCCAAGGCCTTCAAGAACAATGACATGATACCCAGCGCTGATTGTAGCGATTGAGAACAAAACATTTTGTAGCAACTGATAATCTTCATTCAAAAATAGAGCAATCACTGCTAATGCTAAACCAACAAAGTACAAAACGACTGGCATTTTCCCATGATCATGATCGTGACCGTGGTTGTGATTATGCTTTTCTTGAGACTGTTGTTTTTGGACAGTTTCCATTTCTATTGCCTCCCTATATAATTTATAAGTCCTTTGTTTTCCATCATTTACTTCTTGAATCACAAAAATTTCCGCTATTTCTGGATCCTTTCGTCTATTCCAAAAGTAAATCGTAATGAATCTACTTTACATATGACTAATTAATCATATGTTTGTATTCTCATTTTATATCGCTATATACGTTTTGTCAAGATAAAGAGAACGCAACTTCTCTTTTATAAACAAAAGATTAGCATTGTTTCGCTCATATGGTAATATAGATATGAACGAAAGGTCATATGAAAGGAATAAAAACACTATGGATATAAAAACAACTTCTCCAATCGATAAAGAATCTATTCTGTCAATAAGCAAACTATTTAAGGTGATTAGTGATCCTACACGATTGTCGGTTCTCTTTCTTTTACAGAAAAAAGAGTGTAGTGTTGGAAATATCGCTATTTCTCTGGACATGGAACAGTCTGCTATTTCTCATCAATTAAAAACGTTGAAAGACGCACGCTTAGTAAAATCAAGAAGAGAAGGAAAAAGTATGCTTTACAGTTTAGATGACCTTCATGTTTTTAGTATTCTCGAACAAGTTTTAACTCATGTCAGTGAATTAGAAAAATAAAACCAATTAGTTATGTAGCATACAAACTTAGGAGGTTTTTAAAATGTCAAAATCAGATAAAAATCATAATCACTCGCATCAGGATCAATCGAAAAAAAATATTAAAATTGCTTTCTTCATAAATTTTATTTTCTCCATAAGTGAATTTTTCTTTGGGTTTCTTTTCAATAGTGTGTCCATTATGTCTGACGCAGTTCATGATTTAGGGGACTCTATTTCAATTGGATTCGCTTGGTTTTTTCAAGGTTATTCAGAGAAAAAACAAGATGAACGGTTCACCTTTGGCTATAACCGATTTTCTTTACTGGGCGCGCTGATAACTGGCGTTGTGCTAATTAGTGGCTCGTTCTTTATGATCTATCGTAGTGTGCCACGTTTGCTTGACCCACAACCCGTAAATTATAGTGGCATGTTCTGGCTTTCTCTCGTAGCTATTGCATTGAATGGATATGCTGCTTGGATTTTAAGCAAAGGCACATCCAAAAATGAGGGTATGTTGAACCTCCATATGCTGGAAGACGTATTAGGGTGGATTGGAGTCTTGATTGTGAGTATTCTAATGAACTTTACCGAGGCATATCGTCTGGATCCTATCTTATCGATTTTGATTGCACTCTATATCCTCTACAAAACCATTCCTGAATTTTTCACCACAATGAAAATTTTATTGAATGGTTCGCCTGAAAATGTAAACGTAAAGAGCTTGGCGAATTCCATTAAAAATGTTCCTGCTGTAAAAGACCTCTCACATTTTCACATTTGGTCACTGGACGGGGAAGAAAACGCCCTTATCGTCACGGTTCTTATAGACCCTTCAGACATAGACAAGGCTAGGGAAATAAAAGAAGTAATTGCAGAAATCGCACATGAATCCAGTGTGAAAAATCATATCACAATAGAAATAACAACAAGTAAAGAAGAACTTGAGAAAGGATACTCCCACAACACTTAGGATAGTCCTACACTAAAAATACCTCATTATTTGAAAAGCAAAAAAGGCAGCGACTAAACAAATCGCTGCCTCTCTTTTTATCTTTCGTGATTATGATTTTTAAAAACCTAGTAGCGTTTGTATCGTCCCGTTCTCTACCAAGATAAAGATTCCTAATCCAATAAACACGATTGGAACAATGATTCGTTCATATTTTTCTAACGTTTCGGAAACAAAGGAAATTTTTGCCAACTTATAACTGATAAAGCAAAGAATCGCAATCGAGATAACGAATACTACTAAGGCAATTAAAATTTCTGAAAAAGCTAACGAAGTAAAGTAGGGAATATAAATCCCTAAATTGTCTCCACCTGACGCAATGGTTATTAAGGCAACAGTCCAGAATAACC
>JAGQHW010000134.1 GCA_020431645.1 Carnobacterium sp.
AAAAAAGAAAATAGTTTCTTCGTTTATCTTTTTTATTTTGAATTTATTTTTTAATCTATACTCCCTTATTTCTTGAACTTAATTTTTTTGACCTAGCCCTTTTTTTATATTTTAAACAAAGGGCGCACTTATACACGATAAAAAATCGTGGGTGCTCGGATCAAAGATTAAACAAAGGGCGCACTTATACATCATCTTAAAAGTTGATGTATCGCGCTTCCCAAAAGCTAAAAAACAAACCAAAAATGATCACTTGGATAGTGTCTTTTTAGTTTGTTTTTTGTGTGAAAATTCCTTCGGAATTTAAAAATTCGCTTTGCTCATGTTATAGAAAAAAATTGAGAACGCTAAATAGAAGTCTGAAAAATAAATAAATTATTTTAATAATTTTAGTTCAATAAGATTAATTAAATAATTAATTGCATATAAGCATATCTATTTTATACTATGTAATCATGATATATTACTTAATAAGAATGAAGAAATAAAAGATATCTACCATATTAGATAAAATACTGTAATTGATATCAAAGTTATTGTCATTATATTTGTTTTAATCTACTTCAAATTATAGATAAGAGGGAATGATATATGAAATTCGGTGAAAGAATAGGCCCTGATGAATTGAAAAGACTTACTGCGAGTATACCTAACGGAAAAAGAGAAAGATTTATAAGTAAGCATCCTAAATTAACAAATTTAGAACTTATTAAGCATATGAGGGATAAAGGGATTACGTTTGATGTAATGACTGATAAACTTGCTTTAGAGAAGTTAAACGATAGTAATTACTATTTTAAATTGGGAGCATATAGATTAAATTACGAAAAAAATGAACAACAAAAATATATAGATCTTGATTTTGCGTACTTAGATGATTTAGCTAGTTTAGATATGAGATTTAGATACATTATTATGCAAGTTTCTTTAGATTTAGAACATACTTTAAAAACAAAAATACTTAGTTCCATAGGTGATAATGAAGCTGAGGATGGCTATGAGATAGTTAAGCAATTTGAGGTTTCTAAAAATGTAGATACCCATGATATATTAACAAAACATAATACTCCTTTTTATTTAGATAGAATTCAAAGAAAATATGTAGAAGATTCTTCTATATGGGTTTTAATGGAACTAATGACAATGGGGAACCTCTCTAAATTCATTGAATTTTATTATGAATATACTAGTTTTAAAAAGAAAAAATGGAAAGAAGCTAGTTTACTATTTCGGTATGCTAAAAATATTAGAAACGCAGCGGCACACAGTAATCCTATATTAATTGATTTATATGGTAAGAGAAAATATTTAGATAGTGAAGGAAAAACTAAGAATGTTAAACTAGATCAAATTATTGTTAACAGAAATAGTCTGATGAAAATAGATAAAGAAGTATATCAAAATCCCAAAGTAAATGATTTCTTATGTTTAATGTATTTACATAATCAATATGCAAACAAAGGCTCGAAATTAAATAAAATTGCCTTGTTAGAGGACTTCTCTAAACAATGTACAATTCATAAGGAATATTATGAAAAAAATGAAAAGTTATTAGTTTTGTATGAATCATTAAACAAAATTATTGACTATTACAAGAATAATTGATAACCTTAGTAAGAGTAAAGGACGGTTAGACCGTTTGCGGTTAAGAGTTTATTGGCTCTTAGACGTTATGTTAACGAAATGAATATTAAGCGTATCTAGAATACAGAAAGAGCACAAACATTTGTTAATGTTTGTGCTCTTTCTGTATTCTTAACCTTAATTTAATATCGTATTATCTTTAAAATTTATATAATTGAGGTTCTTTTTTTATCTAAGATTCGTCAGCCTGTGCCTGACACTTCAATGTTTTGAATCGTAGAGAAAAAAATTAGATCAATGCCTGCTAACTGTCTATTTCAGAGTGGGATTTAAACATACATAACGGTTCTTCTTAATTGTCTGCCCACCATCCTCTTTCACCATCTTCATCATAATCTTCTGGATTATTCATTATATCTTCGTTAGGATCAAAATTATCAAATTCTGAATAATCTTCATTATCATAATACATATCTTCATCTTGTTTCACATTATCATTGTAGATCGTTAAGAAATCAGGGTCATCTAGTAAATTTTTATTATCTTTAACTAGGTTATATATACTAACATTATCAAGTTTTAAAACCTCTAAAAGAAAGGATTTGTCATTTTTCAATATAGATGACGCATATGGGAAAATTCTATTATTAAGACTGATCAGTTCTAACATGCCATATCTGTCACTAGTTAACGATGAACCAATAGCCCTAAAAAAAAATGAACTATCAGAACGTTTCATCAGTTCCTTTATGATATATATGTTATTTCTAATCGATACATCTGCTATATCTAAAAGATTACCATTATTTTGTAAGAATGGTAATATGATATCGAAGTCTTTTTTAAGATTATCACCTAAAGAGTTTAATAAATCTCTTTCGTCAATATAAGATTTACTTGAAATTATTTTAAGTACAAATTGTTTGTCACTTAATAAATCTTTTGATATATAATCATAGACATGACCAAAACCGCCACATGCAGCGAGTGCAATTTCTTCGTCTTTTTTTAATGCATCATTAGCATACCTTATAGCCCTCTGATCTCTTTTTACTGCTTGCAATACTAAATCTCTATCCTCTTTAATATGTTCAGAAAACCATTTTAAATCCGTGCCTTTATTCTTTACAACTGATAATGCAATCTCACGATCGTTCTTAAATTTATTGTCTATACTATTGACATCAAAATCATAACATCCACTACTTGTTGCTGAAATTATAATATCTTTATCATTTTTTAAATTCTCATTAATAAGAGGATAGACAAAACCATTCTGTTTGAGAACAAATAACATTAGCTCTCTTTCACTCTCTTTAAGTAAACTTTCCTCAACGTACTTAATCAACGTAAAATCATATCGCAATAAATAACCCACGATTTCTTTATCATTACTAAAATTAATGATAAAAGTTTGCTTAACTTTTGTACAATAATCAATTTCACTTTGAGTCATTTTATATCTATTTTCAGGATTGCTCATATATTTAACTATTGATAACACAGATTCTCTATTATTAGTATTCATTACAACACTCCACTTCCTATTTAGAGTTTTAAATTATTCAAATTACCACTTTTAGAAATCGCTATCATTAATAGTAAGGAATTACTTATTTATATTAACATTAATTCAATAAATAGATTAGTTAGGTGTAGCGTATATTGCCAGTGGAGCAATTCTTCTTTCTTTAGTTTCCCCACCCTAGACATTGCTTTACAAGATCGGTGTATGTGTAGCCTACAATTATGTTATTAAGATAAAGTTATTTTGAAAAAATATAAAATTATAGAATATTAAGTTCATTGAACAACAGTATTTATAATAGAAGTTTAAAAAATCCTGACTAATAATTTTTTTGTAAATGAACGCTGAATAATTGAAAAAATAAAAATAGTTAGGCTACTAAATTATTTAGCGACTTAACTATTTTTATTTTTTCAATTATTGAGCAGCTAGTATAAACAAGTAGCCCTTTTAAAAAAACTAATAAAGATAGACTATAACAAAATCAAATTAATTAAACTATTATCTAGGATAATTTTCTTGCAAATATTCATAAGTATCTTGAATCAGTTTAAATCTATTTGCGTCACCAGTACTTAGATCAGGATGATATTTTTTGGCTAATTTTTTATATTGAGTTTTTATATTATCGTAAGTAATCCCATTAACACTTTCAAATTCCATTACTTTTAAATAAATATCAAATTTTTCTTCGTTTGATTCGTTTGAGTAGTTTGAATGTTTATAATTATTATTATTTTCTTTAAATAGAGCATCTTCAAAATCTAAAAAATAAACACCAACTTGTTCGTCTATATCTCGAATAAATTTTTCTCTAACTACTTTTGGCATATTGATATAATCTGTTATGTTTCTATTATTATTAAATTTATTAAATAGTAATAGAGCTGCACATTCTATAATGAAGCGTACACCTATTGAATCATTTAAAAAAGCCGCTCCTTTTGTAATATTTGATATATCTTTTAAGATTTTAATGGCAGTTTTCTTATTAGTCATTTTCCCTTCTACTAGGATACCATTAAAATAAATATCATTAAAATACATCTTTCTTTGTCCGGTGTTATCATAATGTTGTTCAACAGTATACTTAATTATAAATTTCTCATCTCTTAATTGGTGTGGCCCAGCTTTTATGAAAAAGAAGACCGTATATTCGTCTGCAATTCTAAAAATAGTAGATTTTCCTGATAATTTCCATGCTTTATTCTCAAAAACAGCCTCGTCATAGGTAAGAACTAAACTACTATCTATTTTATTAGAATAATTTTGATTTTCTTGATTGTACTCTTCTCTTTCAAATAAACCATCGTTAAATAGAGTTGATGGTTTTTCTTTTTGAAAATCATTTTCCTTTACATATTTAGAATACAGATACCAAATACCAGCTAATATTATTATGAACTCCAAAATATACCTCCTCATCAAACTAATAACTATATTAATTATTCTATAGAATAATTATACACTATAGTCTGTTATTTATCTGCTAATGTAAAATATTTTAATACGTGAAATGTTATAGAATCGTATATCGCAGCCCTTAATTTATTGAGATTATTTTTTTATGATCTTTTAGATATTTAAAAATATTTGTGTAGAAGATACATATTTATTGGCTGATGAAGAAGAAAAAATGTTTAAATTAATTTAATAACTAATTTTATCTTGTAGTAAATTTTAATGAAGTTAGTGGTATAATTCACTTAGGATACATATATTAGAATATCTATTAATTATAATTTTAATTGATTAGTTGTTCTTAACAATATTTCTATACCACTAAGCACTAAGTAAGTGAAAAGGTGAAAAAATACTAGTATCGACTTTATAAAAATATATTTTAAAAGGAGAAAAAATAATGAAAAATTTTTATGAAAAAAAATCTATTATAAGATATGCTATAGGTTTTTTATTAATTATTATTCCATATTCAACTGTTAGTGGAGGACTTAACAGCAATGATATGTTTGTTGAGCAATTACTAGAAATATCAAAAGCCT
>JAGQHW010000135.1 GCA_020431645.1 Carnobacterium sp.
TATTTACTTCTAAAGTATTAGGTAAGTTTATTAATCCTACATCTGTACAAAAGTTATTATATATCATTCTATCTTTATATTTGTTCAAATAATTTTCAGCAAATTCATTTTGGATTTTATCACAAACTAGATAAATAACGTAATCTGTTTTTTCTAATAATTCTTCAATAATTGCTAAGCTTCTTGTCATATGTCCGAATCCATGCGAAGAAACATAAAATGCTATCAATTTATCTTTCATTAGCTTCCCCCAAAAAATCTCATTCATTTTTTATATAATCCTTACAATTGTAATTTATCCACTATTTTCAAAAAAATACTAATCAAAGAAGCATTAACGAATATTTATTCATTAATGCTTCTTAATGTAGTCATGTTACTTTTATTGCCAACTCCACTCAAGAGTCTTAGCATCACTTTCTGTTAACTCACTACCAATTTGAACTTCAATCAGACGTAAGTTAGTTACTGCTTTAATTGAATGCTTTTGCCCTTTGGTTATGTAAGCTACATCGCCGCTCTTCACATTGCGTACATGTCCATCAATAACAATGTCACCTATGCCAGCGACTATTGTCCATATCTCATCTCTAACTGAGTGTTCTTGATACTGCATAGATTCTCCTGCTTTAATGAACAAACTCTTAGTTAGTGATGAACTGCCATCTTCATAGTCTACATAATCTAATACTTTATATTCTCCCCAGCTAGACTCTTCATACATGGGTCTTTTAGAGGAATCATATATGTAATCTTTTAAATATGAACTTTCGTGTTTATCTGATACCAGTATTCCATCTGGACTAGCTGCGATAACCATGTTTTTAGCTCCTAAAACAGTAATTGGAATATCTAGTTCATTAATTACATGAGTATCTTCGCAACTTTCACTGACTAATACTTTACCAACTGTATTATCACTCATAACCTCAGTAAGTGTATTCCAAGTCCCAAGATCTTTCCAAATTCCATTATATTCAACCATAGCTATATTCTTTTCTTTTTCAACTACTTCGTAATCAAAACTAATTTTAGGTAATAAAGAATACTGTTTTTCTACATCCGTATAATCTTTAAAATCCATATAATCTTCGAGTTTGTCCATCATATAGCCAGCTTTAAATGCAAAAACTCCACCATTCCACATTGCCCCATCTTCTATCAGTTGCTTTGCAAATACTTCAGATGGTTTTTCTTGAAAACCTTTTACTAAATCATTTTCACTATCTGATAAGATGTAACCATATTTCGCTGAGGGATAAGTAGGTTTAATTCCCATCAAAGCAATATTTGATAAACCACTTGTAACTTTTGATTCAATGTCTTTTAATAATGAAAAATATTTTAAGTCAGCATATGGATCTACTGGTATGACAACTACAACTTCATCTTTACTCATTTTCTTTTCGAAATGTAAATAAGCTGAAGCTAATGCAATTGCAGGAAAGGTATCTCTACGTTCAGGTTCTAATACAATGTCAACTGAATCTCCTAAATGACTCTTAATTGAATCTTTTTGGTTCTTACCAGTAGCAATTACTACATCTGTATCAATTCCGGCCATTTTTATTTGATTATAAACTCTTTGCACCATAGATTCTGGTTCATTGTTTTTATTCTTTAGTAATTTTAAAAACTGTTTAGATCTTATTTCATTTGAAAGTGGCCATAACCTTTTCCCAGATCCTCCTGATAAAAGTATAATCTTCAAATTCCACATCTGCCTTTACTACAACCTAATAGGTTTTATTTTTAAACTGTATAACCATTACTCTTGAATAGTTGATTCTATTATTTTTCTTAATTTATTTAACTTCTCTTGAGCATGTTCTTTATTTGTTCCTTTAATCGAATAATAGACTTTAATTTTTGGTTCAGTACCTGAAGGTCTAATAGCTAACCATGAGCCATCCTCAAGTATGAATTTTAAAACTTCTTCTTTTGGTAAACCATCAATACCTTGGCTATAATCTAAAAATGTCTTTGTACACTCAATGAATGTTCCCTCTGTATTTCTGATAATTTCCATCAATTGATTGATTCGTTTTGATCCATCTACTCCTTTTAAATTAAATGAATCTAACGCATCAAGATAAAAACCATATTCACTATATAATTCTCCCAACCGATCTAAGAGAGTCATACCATTGATTTTATGGGCATCGGTCATCTCACAAATCAATAATGCTGCGACTACTGCATCTTTATCTCTAGCGTGAGTGCCTATTAGATAGCCATAACTTTCCTCATAACCAAACATAAATTCTTGTTTTTGACTGTATTCAAATTCAGTAATCTTATCTCCTATGTACTTGAATCCAGTTAATGTGTTTAGAACGTTCAAACCTTTTTTTCGAGCAATATCTGCACCTAAGTCATTAGTAACAATTGTTTTAATTAAAGTGGATTTTTCATTAAAACTCTTATTTTCTAAAATATAATCTATCAATAAAGCACCAATTTGGTTCCCTGTTAAAAGTTCGTATTGGTCATTGTGTTTTACAGCAACACCAATTCTATCGCAATCAGGATCTGTTCCAATGACAATATCTGCATTTTCTTTTTTTGCTTGTTGAATAGCAATCTTTAATGCATTATGTTCTTCAGGATTTGGGGACTGTACTGTTGGAAAATTCCCGTCTGGTAATTCTTGTTCTTTGACAACTGATACATTAAAACTTTTAAGTATTTTCTTGACTGGAATATTACCTGCTCCATGCAAAGGAGAATAAATAATTTTTAGGTTACTATTTTTTTCTTGTTTCAGAGATTGTTTAGACACTTCACTTAAATAACTATCCAATAAATCTTGTCCAATTAACTCTAAATCGCTTCTTTTTTTATCAAAACCCATAGCTGATAAAGGAATAGATTCAAAATCCGTTACTTCATTTATAAACTCAATAACTTGATTGGCTTCATTAGGTATTAACTGCCCACCATATTGGTTATAAACTTTATAACCGTTGTATTCCTTAGGATTATGACTTGCCGTAATAACTATACCTGCACTAGCTTTTAGCTGTCTTACAGCAAATGATAGTATCGGTGTTGCAGTAGTCTCTTCGAACAAAAATACCTTTACACCTAAAGCACAAAATACAGAAGCTGCCTCAGCAGCAAATTCCTTAGAATTATTTCTTGTATCGTAAGCAATTACTACGCTTGGTTTTTGCTGGAAATTCATTTTGATATAATTAGCCAAACCAAACGTTACTTTTCTCACAGTATAGTTATTTAAACGATTAGGCCCTGCTCCCATAATACCTCTCAGCCCACCCGTTCCAAAAGTCAGGTCCTTATAAAAACGATCCTCAATTTCTTTTTCGTCTTGAATTTCAAGTAACTCTTTACGTGTTTCTATATCAAAACCTAACCATTTTTGATACGTTTCTTTATAAGTCATTTTCCCCAGCCTCCGAGATTATAATTACAGACACCTTTACCTCTCTGCACGAACTTCACTATTAAGAAAATCTTGATAAGCTAGTTCAATTCCTTCTTCTAATTCTGTCTTATAAGACCAACCCATATTATTTAGTTTTGAAACATCCAGTAATTTTCTTGGCGTTCCATCTGGTTTAGAAGTATCGTAAACGATATCTCCTTCATAACCAACCGCTTTTTTTACTAATGAGGCCAATTCTGCAATGGATAAGTCTTTACCCGTTCCAATATTGATTGGCTGATTTCCTGAATAGTGACTCATTAAGTACAAACTAGCATCTGCTAAATCATCAACATATAAAAACTCACGTAATACTTTTCCTGTGCCCCATACGACAACTTCATTACTATTACTTATTTTGGCTTCATGAACTCTGCGAATTAATGCAGGTAAGACATGTGAATTTTGAGGATGATAATTATCATTTGGACCATACAGATTTGTAGGCATTGCACTTATATAGTCCGTACCATACTGTCTATTCAAATATTCACAATATTTAAGTCCTGATATTTTAGCTAAAGCATAAGCCTCATTTGTTTCTTCTAGTGTACCCGTTAGCAAACTATTTTCTTTAATCGGCTGTGGTGCCATTTTTGGATAAATACAGGATGATCCCAGAAATAATAATTTCCTTACCTCTGCCTGGTATGCCGCATGGATCGCGTTTGCTTCGATCATCAGATTATCATAGAGAAATTCGGCCCGGTAAATATTATTCGCCAAAATACCGCCTACTTTTGCGGCGGCTAGAAATACATATTCCGGTCTCTCTGAAGCAAAAAAATTATTTACCGCATTTTGGTCCCTTAAATCCAACTCCCGGGAATTACGAAGAATCAGATTTCGATAGCCTTCCTTTTCCAGTTTCCGTTTGATGGCTGAGCCTACCATGCCATTGTGGCCGGCGATATATATTTTGCTATTCTGGATCATCAGAGAAATTTATGGTCTGATTAGTTTTCACGCAAAGGCGCAAAGCCCGCTAAGTTTTTCCTAAAGATTATTTACAATTCGGGAAATCCCATCTTTCAAAAGAGCTTCATTAAAATTTATTAATAAACCTAATTTGATCCCTGTAAGCCTTAGATAGGTTAGAACTATTTTCTGATGAACATTTAATATTGATTCAATCGATTTTAATTCGACCAATACAAGGTCTTCAATAATCAAATCTGCCCTAAAGCCAATATCCATTTTCCGTCCTTTATAATGGACTGGGATGCCTTTTTGTCGCTGAACCCCTAGTCCTATATCAGACAATTCATAAGCCAAAATCTCTTCATATACTGATTCCAGTAGTCCAGGACCAAGTTCTCTATGAATATCAATGCACTTGCCAATTATTATCGTCGAAAGTTCGTTTTCATCCATCATAGTAATCAATTTCAAAATC
>JAGQHW010000136.1 GCA_020431645.1 Carnobacterium sp.
GCTCTGGCTGTCTTATCGAGCAATTTTTTTGGCAATCCGTCTGGATCAATGAGTGTATTCGGAGTGACCGCTACTAATGGAAAAACGACAATTATAGGTATTGTAGAAGAAATTTTTAAGGCTTATCAATTAAAATCTGGTTTAATAGGAACGATTCTTGTTAAAATGGATAAAGATATCGAAATGAGTCAACTGACGACACCAGAGTCTTATCATTTACAACAACACTTTGCAAAAATGAGGAATCGTTCAATCACACACGTTTCGATGGAAGTATCTTCCTCAGCATTAGAACTTAAACGAGTTCATTATACAGACTTCGACGTCGTGGCCTTTATGAACATTAGCCCAGAGCACATTAAATTACATAAATCATTTGACACCTATTTTGATGCTAAAGCTTCATTGATAAGAAACGCACCCGAAACGAGTACAGCTATTTTAAACGTTGATGAACCCCTATTAATCCCTTTAGAAAAACAAACAAAAGCGCAAGTCGTCACTTTTGGAATTGAGAATAAATCTGGTACGATGGTGGTTTCGAATATAACGTTTTTAGGGGGTATTCCCTTATTTACGGTGACGATTCAAAAACCATTTCACACTCTAAGTGGAAAAATAATCACTACTAAAAGTTTTGATTTGAAGGTGTCGGTCCCGGGTTATCATTCTATCTATAATGCACTTACAGGGCTTATTGTAGGATTGGTCAATGATATACCACTTGCAGATATTCAACGAGGAATTAAACAATTTAGAGGGGTAGAAAGACGCTTCCAGATACTTTACGACAAAGAGTTTAAGGTGATAGACGACTTATTACTGAATCAAAATAACATCGATTCATGCATGGAAACAATCAGCCATTTAGACTATCATGAGTTGCATCTGGTACATGCTATTAGAGGAAATAACGGTCCTGAACATAGTCTAGAAATTGCAGAAACGCTAGCAAAATGGTTTTATAAAATAGCTGTTTCTAAAATCATTTTGACGACAGCATCATCACATGTAGATAAAAAAGATGAAGTGACAACAGAAGAACTAGCTGTTTTTCTGAAGGTAATGAAACAAAATGAAATTGAAGTTACTTTTTTTGAAGAGCTTGAAGAAGCTTTGCAATTTGGGGTTAATCAGTTAGCTAAAGACGATATCTTATTGATTTCAGGAGCACATTCAATGGATCAGGGTGCTAAAAAAACATTAGAATTAGTAAAGGAAATTCATCCTACAGTAGATTATGAAAGAATCAATCAAGTACTAGAAAATAAATTTATTGGAAAAGATCCTTCTAAATTAGCTGAAAGAATTTTAAAATTTAGTTTGGAAAGTTAAGGATAAAAAATTGTCTCGTTTAAATTTAATACTTTTTCTTGAGCTATTCTTGATAACTGTTGTAGACTAGTTATAATCGTTTACAATAAGGGATAAAGATAATTCTTTAGAAAAAAATAAGAAGTAAACTCAAGTAAACAAGCATTTATAAAAGTTTGTTTAGGGTGTAATTTACTGTTAAATTAGAAAAGAGGGATAATTTGGTATCTGTTATGTGGTTCAGAAGAGACTTAAGATTAGAAGATAATGTAGCATTAAAACAGGCTTTTCAAGATTCAGACTCGTTGATGCTGTTGTTTCATGTCAATCCTAAGCAATTTTTAGGAGAAAATTCATCAAATCAAGCTGCTTTTTTTAAAAGCGTAGAGATTTTACGTGATGAAATAAAATTAAAAAAAGGTACGTTGCATATTTTGTACGGAGATATAGAAGAATGCTTTTTAAAATTAAAGAAAGAAATTCCTGATTGGTCAGATATTTATATTAATAGAGATGAAACGGGCTATGGTCTTGAACGTGATAAGCTAGCAAGTACTATTTTCAAGGAACTGGGAGTCAAGGCTCATGGCTATTATGATCACCATATTCATGCAGCTAGGGAAATCAAGACAAATTCTGGAACGTATTATAAGGTATTTACGCCTTATTACAATAAATGGATTGAGCTAGAAAAACCCGGAGTAGTTAAAGTAGTGCTTGATGAGACAAAGCTAATTAAAGAGCCACTATTTTCAAAAGATGAAGACCAGTTTAATCATTTTCTCAGTAAACAGATTGCTGTTAAAGAATTACAGTTAGGCAATCAAGCAGCGCATGAGCGCTTAGATACATTTATTAAACAAGATTTAGATGCCTACAATGAAGCGAGAGACTATCCGTTGAAAAATGCAACAAGCCAGTTATCTAAACACTTGAGAGCCGGTGAACTATCGATTCGAACGGTTTATGATCAAGTCAGCCGTGCAACAGATTCTTTAGGCAAAGAAACGTTCATTAAAGAGTTGGCTTGGAGAGATTTTTATAATATGATACACGCGACTCATCCTGACCAAAAAAATCAGTCAATTAACCCCTCTTTTCGTCAAGTAGAGTGGGAGAATAATGAGCTATTTTTCGAGAGTTGGAAAGAAGGAATGACCGGTTTCCCGCTAGTCGATGCTGCCATGCGACAGTTGAAAGAAACCGGTTGGATGCATAATCGCTTGCGTATGGTAACCGCTTCTTTTTTAACGAAAGACTTGCTCATTGATTGGAGATGGGGAGAAAAATACTTTCAAGAAATGCTTGTTGATTACGATCCAGCTAGCAATATAGGCGGTTGGCAATGGGCGGCTTCAACGGGTACAGATAGTGTTCCTTATTTTAGAATATTTAACCCGACAACTCAGTCAGAGAAGTTTGATAAAAATGGTGAATTTATTAAACACTACATTCCAGAGCTGAAGAATATTACTTCTTCAAAGATACATGACCCTTCAAAACTTTCTGAAAAAGAACAAAATGAATTTGGAGTAATTATAGGCAAAGATTATCCTGAACCGATTGTCTCACACAAACAAAGACGACAATTAACTATCAAAGCATTTGAAGAAAGTAAAAAAATAGTTGAAGAGAACAGAAAATAGCACATGGCAAAGAAGGCGCTAAACCATTTTAGCACGTTCCTTGCCATCTTTTTTTGATACAGCATTTGATTTGATTTTTACGCATAATCATAAAAATAAAAACCTACCTCGTGAAAAAAGGTAGGTGAAAAAAACTCTGTCGTTTTACGAGGAATAAACATGCAGCCCTAAGCTTAGGTTTGAATTTATGGGGAGTACAGGAATCCCTTTTATGACTTAAGCCTACTTGTTATTTGGTAATTAAGCAAAAATAATCCTTCAAGTTTACAACTTCGAATAGTAGATATAGACAATAAAATGTAGATATACCATTTGAAAGAAAGGTATGAAGATGATAGATAAAAAAATATAAACGAATAACGAGCTAAAACTTGTAAATTAAAAAGTAAAGCGTTATCATATGGGTGAGATATAAAAAGATTTTAGCTTAATATTTAAAGACAATCTTTTTTATTTAGTTTCTCAAATACTCTCCTCACTCCCCCTTTAATTTATCCACTTAATCAACTGCTAAAATTTACAAATCACAAAAAAGGAATCATCCACTTTAAAAAATAGCCATTCTGAAACAAATCAAACATTAAATAAATAATAGTAAGTTAGTTAGTAGAAAGTTATCTTATGTCTATTCATTGTTTACTCCCTCTTGTAGTTATCCTCGTTAACTTATCTAAATTTAGATAAATCATTCCATTCTTTTATTTTTGAAAACGCAAGTGTAAATTAGAAAGATCTTCTTTAAAATTTTTTTCATCTCTTATTTTATCTTCGCTAGTTTTATCCACATGTAAAGACACCTCTATTTCTATCTTCTCAATCTTTTAACATAAAAATACTATTTGCTTTGTTTACTTCGTAAACCAACTGAAAATGAGTTAGTGTTCTTAGTTCTACCATCGTATGATATGTACATTGTGAAAAAAACTCAATCTAGCTATACTATTAAAAATCCTTGTTCTATTAATTGGAAATATTAGTGATTAGTCAAACTTATTTAACGTTATTAGTTGAATTTAGTTTGGTTAATTTGACATATAAATTTTACAAAACGGCATCAATTTTAGGTATAAAACTAGCAAATTTAAATAAAAAAAGGAGGTGTCTACGTTAGAATTTTCGATATGCTAGTTAGTAAAATACTAATTAAAAGACAGCAATATCTATTAACTCATTTATCTTAGTGTCACGTAAAGACTTTTAATAGAACAATAGTTGAGACTCTGAAAAATGAAAGAAAATAAGTTAGTTTATAAAAATTGAGAAGAGTCTCTTTGAAACAGAAGGAGGGGAAGTCTGATGTACTACTATCTAGAAGTACAAAAAAAAATAATAAAGTTACTATCAAAAAATAAAAATAAGATAAACAGACAAAAAATAGTCACTTTTGTTTTATTAACAATGTTTGTACTGCAACTCGTTTTACCAGCTGGCATTGTAGTCGCAGCAACGAGCTCAGGTGAAAACTATGACTCTACAGTAGTTGAAATGCAAGCAAAAAATAATGCTTCAACCAATAAATCAGATGGTATCACTGAATCATCGGAATCTTTAAGTAATACGCCAAATCTTGAAAATGAGGCAGTTAAAGAAGCAGCAAAAGCGGCCGAGGGTAAAGCGAATGTAGATTCAGCAGCAAAAGCAGCTGAGGATAAAGCGAATGCAGATTCAGCAGCAAAAGCAGCTGAGGATAAAGCGAATGCAGATTCAGCAGTAAAAGCAGCCGAGGATAAAGCTAAGGCTGAAGAAGAAGCAAAAGCAAAAGAAAAGGAAGGGATTAAAGATCCGGAAGA
>JAGQHW010000137.1 GCA_020431645.1 Carnobacterium sp.
AGAAGTAAATAAGAAAGAACTTGAAAAAAATCTGTTTCATTTTATAGATAGTTGGGAACATACTTTTAAAAAAGAAGTTTCTTTTTTAAAACAATTTGATATTCATTTTATATTAAATGATATAAGTCCAATAGGCATATTAATAGGAAAAGAGCTTAAAATTAAGAATATAGGATTATAAAACTTTACTTGGGTAGATCAATATGAATACTTATCGCTGGATAATAAAATTACTGAAGCGTTTAAAAAAGCTTATTTAAACTTAGACTTCTTTATCGAATATCCATTAGCATTACCAATGAATCATTTAAAAATTTCAAGGAAAAAAATAGGGTTTACAGCACGTAAAATTAACTTAGAAAGAGTAAAGCAGATAAAGGTAAGATATGGAGAAAGTATTTTTATCACATGTGGTAAATCAGCTAATCTGAAAAGTTTGTTTATAGAGAATTATGAAGGAACAATTTTTACAACAAGTGGAATAGACATTGTAGGTAATAATAATGTTATTAAGTTGCCAGTAGATACTTTGGATACTCAGAATTATATTGCGGCTAGTGATATTATTATTGCCAAAGCTGGATGGAGTACAATCTCCGAAGCAATAGTAGCAAATAAAAAATTAGTGCTAATTGAAAGAATTGTTCTCGAAGATAGTCATAATATTAAACAATTAAAAAGAAAAAATTTAGTTATTTCAATAAAAGAAAATGAATTAAAAAATATTGATATGAAAGATATTGAACAAAAGACTAGAAATTTAAAGAAACTAGAAAGAATAGAGGGAAATAAAAATTCAATAATAGAATTGTTAGAAATTGACGATAAAGTTCATAAATTTGTATAGAGGAAAAGGGCATATAAAACCTCTGTGCAGTAAGATTTTTAAACCACATGATTCAAATGTTTTTAATGATGATTGCTTTACTTTTCGAGCATTCGCAAAAAACTATTAAGTCGGAACTTGAAGGAAGTAATTATCTAGCTACTAAATTGCTAGAAGTGATCTAGTACAAGGATTTTTATTTTATGTTAATTGAATAAGGATTCAACGAACAATAAATTCATCTAGCCGTTTCTCATTAGAGAAGCGGTTTTTTTGACTAGCATTTACAAATCTTCTACCTCATTTACAAAGTCTTAACAAGAAGTTGCTCTGAAATCCACATACACTTGGTAAGATTTAGTTGTTAAAAGAAAACAAGCTTTATAAAAAAGGAAGGTTTTTTTAACCATTATCTACATACAACTGAGGAGGAATAAATAATGAATCATATAAAAAAAGGTTTGGTATCGACCTTACTAGCAGGAGCGTTGCTAACCGGCTGTGGAGCAAAAGATGAAGCGGTAAAACCAACAGCAGTTGATTTAAATGCTTTAACCACAGAAGAGATTGAAGAGAAAGCTAAAGAGGAAGGCGAAATTCAATCAGTTGGGATGCCAGATACTTGGGCAAATTGGGGCGAGACTTGGACTCAATTAGAAGACAAGTATAACCTAACTCAAGCTGATACCGATATGAGCTCGGCTGAAGAAATTGCGTTGTTTGAAGCGGAAAAAGAAAACGCGACGAAAGATATCGGCGATGTCGGTCAATCGTTTGGACCGATTGCAGAAGATAAAGGCGTAACTCTTCCTTACAAGACATCTTATTGGGATGAGATTCCAGCTTGGGCAAAAGACGATGATGGAGACTGGGTAGTTGGTTATACGGGAACCATTGCTTTTATCACAAATACGAATGCGGTAAAAGACGTGCCAACGTCCTTTGCGGATATCCTTAAAGGCGACTATAAAGTCAGTATAGGTGATGTCAATGCGGCGACTCAAGCACAAAATGGGGTCTTAGCAGCTGCGATTGCAACGGGTGGGGATGAAACGAAACTTGAACCGGGGATAGCTTTTTTTGCAGAACTTGCTAGTCAAGGAAGATTGGATATGGGCGATACGGATTTAGCTCGTTTAGAAGCGGGAGAAATTGAAGTCGGGATTTATTGGGACTTTAATGCCTTAAACTATGCGGACTCAATTGAAGCAAGCAACCCAGATGCAGCTTTTTCCGTCACCATTCCACAAGACGGAACGGTTCAAAGTGGCTATGCAACGATCATCAATGCTTATGCCCCACATCCGCATGCTGCAGCGTTAGCAAGGGAATACATTTTATCGGATGAAGGCCAAATCAATTTAGCAAAAGGGTATGCTCGTCGGATTCGTGAATCGGTTAAATTGCCAGCAGACGTGCAAGAAAAGTTGATTGCTACTGATCAATATGACGCAGCTCAACCAATCAAAGATACGGCTGCTTGGGATAAAGCGGCAGCAACATTAGGGCAAACGTGGCAAGAAGACGTTTTAACAAAAATCAAATAAGCTGCTAAAAGGGAGTGTTAGGCTATGAATAAAGTAATTTTGGTTGTGTTAGATGGTTTAAACGCTAAAACAGCACACACCTATATGGGTTTTTTGGAACATTTAATCGAAAACAACCAGTGTGCGGCTTATCGCATGAATGCTGAATTACCCGCACAATCTCGACCGCTCTATGAAGTTATCCAAACGGGTGTGCCAAGTTATTTGAATAGCATTGTTTCGAATGGAACCGTTCAACGCTCAAAAGAAACCAGTGTGTTTCAACTAGCTAAGGCTGCCGGTTTAAAAACTGGGGCAGCTAGTTACCATTGGGTGAGTGAGTTGTACAACAAAGCGCCCTTTAACCCGATGACGGATCGCATCCAATTGGACACGGACCAAGCAATTGAGAATGGACTCTTTTATTTTGAAGACCACTATCCGGATAGTCATTTGATAGCGGATGGAGCGTATTTAATCAAGGAGAAACAAACCGACTATACGTTGATTCACTCGATGAATATTGATGATATCGGCCATCAGTTCGGTTCACAAAGCAAAGAGTACGTTCAAGCAGCAGTTAGAATGGATGCCATCTTAGCCAATTATCTGATGGATTGGTTAACAAAAGGCTATCAAGTTGTGGTAACGGCAGATCATGGCATGAATGACTTCTGCACACACAATGGCGTAACGGATGAAGAGCGACAAGTTCCGTTGTACGTGTTTTCAAATAAAGTTGCGGTTGGCGATTACCGCAAAACGCTTGTGCCACAACTGCAGTTAGCACCTTTACTGTGTCATTTGTTGGCGATTGAAAAAAGTGCTGCGATGCAAGAGTTGACGTTTATTTAAGGGAGGATAAAGGAGTGACCATTAAAAAAAGACACTGGCGCTATGGCGTTTTCTTGTTGCCATTCATGATCTTAATTGTTTTATTTGAAATTTTACCTTTAGTGAGTATTCTACTCAGTAGTGTTTCCCCTATTGGGACAAGCGGCCTAACGTTTGAGCATTTTAGTAATATTTTTAAAAGCGATTATTATCGGATGTCCATTTTAAATAGCTTGATGATTGCTGTCTGGTCTTCTATGCTTGGCTTGTCGGTTGCTATTTTAGGGTCCTATGCCATTCATCACGCCACGCCAAAAGTGAAACGATTTTTTATCAATTTGATTAATATGGCTTCAAATTTCCAAGGCATCCAGTTGGCTTTTGCTTTTATTATTTTATTGGGCAATGCAGGAGTGTTGGTGTTGATTGGGCAACAAATGGGAATTGGGTTTCTAGCACATTTTGATGTCTATTCCAATACGGGTATTTTGTTAACCTTCATTTATTTTCAGATTCCTTTAGCTATACTGTTATTGTATCCGTCTTTTGATGCCATTCGCCAAGAATACAAAGAAGCGGCGATGCTTTTGAATGCTTCTACTATTAGTTTTTGGTTACGTGTTGGCATCCCCATTATTTTGCCAAGTCTATTCGGGACGTTTTCAGTCCTCTTTTCAAATGCGTTAGCTGCTTATGCGACTCCTTATGCTTTAATGGGCAACAACTATGCGCTTCTACCAATTCGGATTTCAGCGATGTTTACAGGAGACGTCGTGCAACAAGTTGAGTTGGGCAGTGCCTTGTCGGTCATTTTATTGTTGCTAATGAGTGTGATGACAATTAGTAGTACAACGGTCTTAAAAAAAATGAGAAAGGAGGGGTAATATGCTGAAAAAACACCCTTGGTTTAGCAACATCATTCTTTTTATCCTTTCCTTTCTTTTGGTCTTACCCTTACTTGGAACACTGGTGAACTCTCTTTTTAGAGATTTTACGAGTATCATTCCAAAAGGCTTTACCTTTTCTTTCTATGCGCAGTTGTTTACCGGCGACAATCAGCTGTTACCGGTATTGTTACGAACAATCATCATTGCACTCGTGCCAACGATTCTTTTACTCGTTTTATTGCTGCTAGCGATGTATGCTATCCAAGTGTATTTCCCAAAGTTAGACAAGTACTTAGATATTCTATCGAAAATTCCTTACGGGATCCAAGGTGTCATTTTAGCGGTTAGTATTCTTTCATTGTACACAAGTAGCGGCGGCCTCTTATCTAACCGGATTCTGCTGTTAGTTTGTGCCTACAGCATTGTGATTTTGCCTTTTATGTACCAAGGGATTAAGAATGCACTGCTAACCATTGAAGTATTGCCTATCTTAGAAGCTGCTGAAATTTTAGGAGCCAATAAAGTTTATGCGTATTTTACCATAGTGGTGCCTAGTATGATGAAAGGCTTGTTCGCAACGATGTTGTTATCTACTGGGATTTTATTTGGCGATTT
>JAGQHW010000138.1 GCA_020431645.1 Carnobacterium sp.
TTTTATTCACCAACACTAAATATTATAGAACCCCTTTTTTTAGTGATTTTTGGTATACTATTGAAGTTGGGAGTGAAACAATTTGTTAACGTCAGAAGATAAGTGGAAAGTAAAAAAAACACCATTCGATAGTATTGATGAAGAAGAAAAAACAGAACTTGAAACTAGCTATACACCACTCTTTGTATCTCTTTGTCTACAAAGAGGATTAAATACTGTAGAAAAAGTCCAAAATTTTATGAGTCCAGATGCTACATGGATCCATGATCCTTTTCTTTTTAAGGATATGGATAAGGCTGTTTCTCGTGTGATGGAAGCCATTGAAAAGAATGAGTTGATTACTGTTTACGGTGATTACGATGCAGATGGGATTACGAGTACAGCTGTTTTAAAAGAAGCCATTGAGATGATTGGGGGAGAGGTTAATTACTATATTCCTAATCGTTTTACTGATGGTTATGGGCCTAATACAGCCATTTTTGAAAAATTAATTTCAGAAGGAACGGAATTAATTCTGACATGTGATAATGGTGTGTCCGGACATGAAGCAATTTCCAGAGCTAATGAACTAGGAATTGATGTCATTATAACCGATCACCATGAATTACAAAGTACATTACCTGATGCTTATGCCATTATTCACCCTAAGCATCCAGAAGGACACTATCCTTTTAAAGATTTAGCAGGTGTAGGTGTAGCCTTCAAATTAGCTACTGCTCTGCTAGGTGAAATACCTTTAGAAATGCTTGATTTAGTAGCGATTGGAACGGTTGCTGATTTAGTTAGCTTAACTGGTGAGAATCGTGCATTAGTAAAACAGGGTTTGGTAATTTTAAAAGAATCACAAAGAATGGGCTTAATGGCTTTATGTAAAGTTGCTAGTATTAAACAAAATGAAGCAGATGAAGAAACAATAGGGTTTACATTGGCACCTAGACTGAATGCTGTCGGACGATTAGGGGATGCTGCTCCAGCTGTCGAGTTATTAACGACTTTTGATGACGAAGAGGCTGTAAAGTTAGCAGAAATGGTGAATAAAAAAAATAGCGAAAGACAGGCTATTGTAACTGAAATAACGGCTGAGGCTTTAGAAATGATTGATTTAGAAGATTCAAATCAAGGTATTTATGTTTTAGCCAAACAAGGATGGCATGAAGGTGTATTAGGAATCGTAGCGAGTAAAGTAGTCGCTAAAACTGGGAAGCCAGCTATTATTCTTACTATTAATCAAGAAAAAGGATACGCAAAAGGTTCAGGTAGAAGCATTGCTGCCTATCACTTATATAAAGGATTAGAAGATACCGATTATTTGATAACAAAATTTGGTGGACATCAAATGGCTGCCGGATTAACTCTGCCAATTGAAAATATAACGGCAATGAGAACGGAGCTAAATGCATTTTTACAACAAAAAATAGGTACTGATAAACTAGAAGAAACTTTTTTTGTTGATGAAAAGTTGCATATTGAAGAGGTAACTGTAAAAGCGATTGAAGAATTACAAAAAATGGCCCCATTTGGTACAGATAATCCAAAACCAACCTTTCTTTTCGAACAAGTACAAGTTCAAGAAATTAAAAGAATTGGAAGTGAAAAAACTCATTTGAAATTAAAGTTATTCGAAGGCAGTTCAGCCTTAGATGTTATTGGATTTCATTTAGGAGAGTTGGCAGAAAATATTGGAGCACAAGCACAAGTGTCTGTTATTGGTAAATTAACTATTAATGAGTGGAATGGGTTGCGTAAGCCTCAATTGATGTTAGATGATTTGATAGTCAAAGGCACACAACTGTTTGATCTCAGAAGTACTAAAATAGCAACGAGTATCTGGCAATTGCCAATGGCTGATTATATTTTTTTCAACGAGAAAAATTACAAAAAATACCAAGGAAATGTGCCAGAAAATGCTTGTTCTTATTTAATAACAAACCTAAAAGATAGTGAACAGATGACTATGAGATCAAGTAAATTGGTTTTAGTTGATTGCCCCGATCAATTAGATCTATTAAGTGAGCTACTAAAAAATAGCCAGCCTTCTAATATTTATGTCAGTTTCTTTAATCAAGAAAGCGTTTATTTAGAAGGCATGCCAAGTCGAGCGCAATTTTCACAAGTCTTTAAATATATCGCAACGCATAAAAATATTGATGTTAGACATAAAATTAAAATGTTATCTGGACATTTAAAATTAAAGGAAAATACAGTAATTTTTATAATCAACGTGTTTTTTGAGGCCGATTTTGTTACAATACAAGATGGTATTATGAATAGTGTACCAAATGTAAAAAAAATAGAATTAACAGAGACAAAAGTTTATCAAAAACGACTAGGGAAATTTGCAGCAGAAGAAGCTCTTATTTACAGCCGCTTTGCAGAACTTGAAAGCTGGATTAAAAGTCAGTTAAATAAAGAATGATAGAATTGAAATGGAGGAAAAATGAAATGAATTTAAAAAATTATATAGCTGATGTACCTGATTTTCCAGAAGAGGGGATTGTTTTTCGTGATATCTCTCCTTTAATGGCTGATGGTGAAGCTTACCGATTTGCGACAAATGAAATTGTGAAATATGCAAAAGATAAGGGAGTGGATATGATTGTAGGACCTGAAGCTCGAGGATTTATTGTAGGATGCCCGGTAGCTTATGAGTTAGGAATAGGTTTTGCTCCTGCTCGAAAAAAAGGTAAACTACCTCGTGAAACCATAGAAGTTAGTTACGGTTTAGAGTATGGAAATGATATTTTACAAATTCATAAAGACGCCATTAAGCCTGGCCAAAAAGTTCTTGTTTGTGATGACTTACTAGCTACAGGTGGAACCATTGCAGCAACGATTAAATTAATTGAACAATTAGGTGGAGAAGTTGTTGGAACAGCTTTCTTAGTTGAGTTAAGTGAGTTAAAAGGCCGTAATAAAATCGAAGGTTATGATATATTAGCGTTAATGGAATATTAATGCTAATAAGTAAATGTATGTTTGATTAGTTTAAAAAATGAAATAAATAGTATTATTTATAGCAATATCGACCTGGAACATTAAACTGTCAGTCTAATGTTCCAGGTCGATATCTTTTTTTATAAATAAAAAATAACGTATTACATGATAAGTTTTGTCTATCAAAATGATAATTGTTTTTGACTTTAAACTAGTTAAAAAATATGACTGCGATATAAGCTAACTACTTTACCAAGAATGGTAACTTCATCTAATAAAATATCGTTCATTGAATCATTTTCCGGCTGAAGACGATAATAATTGTCTTCACGATAAAATCTTTTACAAGTTGCTTCGTCTTCACTTGTTAAGGCGATAACGATATCTCCATTATTTGCGCTAGATTGTTTACGAATGATTACTTCGTCACCGTCAAATATACCCGCATTGATCATGCTTTCTCCTCGGATAGTTAGCATAAACAATGTGTCACTCTCTTGTCTTAGATTAGGAGGCAATGGAAAATAATCAGAAGCCTCTTCAACAGCTAAGATGGGCTCACCTGCAGCTACTGTTCCCAATAAAGGGATTTTTTCTAATTGAATTCCCAATTTTGTTAATCCAGTAGAAGTTAGTTCAATTGCACGTGGCTTACTAGGATCTCTTTGGATAAAACCGTTCTTTTCAAGTCTAGACAAATGTCCATGTACAGTTGATGTAGAGGACAATGAAACAGCCGTTCCAATTTCACGAACCGTTGGCGGATAACCTTTTAACTTTACCTGGTCATGAATGTATTGCAAAACTTCAACTTGTCTTGATTCTGGTGTTTTGCGCATAACTAAATACACCTCAATTCTTTTATTGTTTCTTATCCAGAATAACACAAATAATTAACTGAATCAAACAAATGTTCGCTAAGATAAACTGATTTTAATGCATAAAACGAAGTTTTTTGGTATAGTGTTTAAATACTAAGAATTATGAGGTGAATTAAATGATATCTAAAGAACGAATAGAGCGAATCAATGCTTTAGCAAAAAAAGCTAAAAATGAAGGATTAAGCTTATCCGAGCAGTCAGAACAAAAGAAACTAAGAGAAGCCTATTTAGCAGCCTTTAGAGGAGGTATGCGTAACCATATTGAAGGATTAAAAGTTGTTGATGAAAAGGGTACAGATGTAACACCAGACAAACTAAAACAAATTCAAAAAGAAAAAGGTTTACATGGTCGCTAACTTTAAAGAACCCATAAAAAAACTTAATTTTTTAA
This sequence comes from Carnobacterium sp., assembly GCA_020431645.1. GTDB lineage: Bacteria > Bacillota > Bacilli > Lactobacillales > Carnobacteriaceae > Carnobacterium_A. Next base: position 4,207 of record JAGQHW010000138.1, read on the forward strand.
AATAGCGTTTGGACGTTGATTTGAACACTAAAAAACAGTAAAATAAGAGTAACACAATTGAGAGGATGATTTAATTGTTTGACAACACAGACCAATTAGCAATTAATACGATTAGAACACTTAGCATGGATGGAGTTCAAAAAGCTAACTCTGGACACCCCGGATTACCAATGGGAGCAGCGCCGATGGCTTATACACTTTGGGCAAAACATTTGAAAGTTAACCCTAAAAATTCAAAATGGGTAGATCGTGATCGTTTCGTTCTTTCTGCAGGACATGGCTCTATTATGCTTTATAGTTTATTGCATCTTGCGGGTTACGATGTTTCAATCGATGATTTGAAAAATTTCCGTCAATGGAATAGTAAAACTCCAGGACATCCGGAAGTACATTTTACAGACGGTGTAGAAGCAACAACAGGTCCATTAGGCCAAGGAATAGCAAATGCAGTAGGAATGGCGATGGCAGAAACAC
>JAGQHW010000139.1 GCA_020431645.1 Carnobacterium sp.
TAAGATTCAAAATACTTAAGATAATAAACAAAAAAAACACAACTGTGAAAGTTGTGTTTTTTTGTTAGAATTAAATTAACGGTTATAGAACTCAACGATAAATGCTTCATCGATTTCAGCGTATAATTCTTCACGTAAAGGTAAACGGTTCAATGAACCTTCTAATTTTTCTCCATCGAAACTAACAAATTCTGGACGGCCAAATAATGATTCAACAGCAGAAGTGATAATTTCCATGTTTTTAGATTTTTCACGAACAGAGATAGCTTGTCCAACAGAAACACTGTAAGATGGGATATCAACGCGCTTGCCATCAACAAGAATGTGACCGTGGTTTACTAATTGACGAGCTTGACGACGAGTAGTTGCGAAACCTAAACGGTAAACGACATTATCTAAACGTTGCTCTAGTAAGATCATAAAGTTGTCACCAACTTTACCTTCTTTAATTTTTCCAGCTTTAACAAAAAGATTTTTGAATTGACGCTCATTCATACCGTACATGTTACGTAATTTTTGTTTTTCTTGTAATTGTAAACCGTATTCAGTTAATTTTTTACGGCTATTTGGACCATGAGGACCTGGAGCGTAAGGACGGCGTTCAATTTCTTTACCTGTACCTGAAAGTGAAATACCTAAACGACGTGAAATTTTCCAACTTGGACCTGTATAACGTGACATAATAAAATTCCTCCAATAATGTTTTTTTGGAGTAAAATAATAAGTTGATAGTTCAATACTCGGTGCAGTTTATTTTTCATTCTTCGCCTTTGCAGCCGCAGGTTACACAAATGCACCAATATTGGCAATAAACTGTTGACGCGAACACCACTTTCACGCTGCATTATTTTACACAACCTTAATTATACAACGAACAATTCTAAAGAGCAAGCTTTGTTTTTCATTGAATTATATAGTGACTGTAGAGTGACTATTTTTTTGCAAAATTTCAGCAAATAATTCTAAATAGTGTTGATCTGTTTTATCAAATCGATTTGTTATAGGAGCATCAATATCTAAAACACCTATTTTTTCACCATTTATTATAATAGGAATAACGATTTCTGATTTACTTGCAGCATCACAAGCAATGTGTCCTTTAAACTTAGAAACATCTTCGATGACTAAAGGCGTATTTTTTTCAAAAGCTGTTCCGCAAACCCCTGCACCTATCTTTATTCTTATACAAGCTACTTTGCCTTGAAAAGGTCCTAAAACTAGTTCATTGGATATTTTTTCGTATAAATAAAATCCAGCCCAGTTAACATCGGGTAAGCTTTCAAATAATAAAGCGGCACTATTACTCAAATTAGCAATCAAGTTCTTCTCGTCACCTAATACTGCAGAGAGTTGTTTGTTCATTAAACGATAATATGATTCTTTAGACACGAAATTTCCTCCTGTAACAAGTATACTTACTAGATAGGATAAAATAAAAAACCCTTTAAGTAGTGTTAGATTTCATTATATATGTTAATATACATAATAGGTATTTTTATAAGAAAATGCAAACGATATTGACTATTTTCAAATAATAGATAAATCAATCAAATAATCAATCAATTAATTAATTAATAACAACTATTTTATTATATGACCATATAAAAATTAGCTGGAGGTATCAATAAAAATGAAATTTGAGTATATTTTAATGATAATAATCTTTTTAGCCCTTATTGCTTATTTGATAAGTTCAATGATGAAAAAAAGCCATTATTCATTAATTGATAAACTAGAGAAGCAGAAATTTGAATTAATGGATTTAACTATAGTAGATGATTTGCTTAGAGCAAAAGAATTAGAATTAACAGGACAGACAGAAAAAAAGTTTATTCAATTACAATCTGAATGGCAAATAATTGAAACAACTACTTTTCCAGATTTAGAAAACTATTTGTTCGATGCAAAAAAAGCTACAAATCGTTTGCAACTAATTAAAGCAAAGATAGCAGAACAAAAAGCAGCCATTTTAATAAAAAAGATTGAATCAGATAGTAATGACATTCAAATGGCTTTGCGTGAATTACTACAAAGTGAAAAACAAAATTTATTAGAAGTTAAAAGAATACAAGAAACATATCAAGAAATCAGAAAAAAATTACTAACTCAGAGCTTTTCATTTGGTCCAGCACTAGAGAAGTTAGAAAATAAACTAACTCTTTTAGAACTTGATTTTACTAAGGTTTCAGACTTAATGGTTTCAGGTGATCCTGTTGAAGCTAAAACTATTTTAAATAAAATTGATGCAGATACAAAAGAATTAAATGATAGTATCAAAAAAATTCCTGGTATTTTAAAACAACTGACGAATGAATTCTCAGAGCAAATACAAGAATTAAAACTCGGTTACAATGAACTTATGGAGCAACAGTTTCTATTTTTAAATGATACTATCTTAGCAGATATCGATTCTATTGAAGTAAAGTACGAGATTTCTAAAGAGGCGATAACAAGATGTGATGTTGAAGAAGCTAAATTAGTAAATAAAGAAATAGAAGATGAAATTAATCGACTATATGATACTATGGAAGTTGAAATTGAAGCGAAAAATTATATTGTGAAATATCAGCCTATTTTAGATGATTATATTGAATTTGTAATTGAAAAAAATCGTAAGCTGTTGATTGAAATTGATCGCGTTGCTCAAAGTTATGCATTAAATAATAATGAGCTAAATCAAACTAAAAAGATACAAGAAAAATTAATAGAAATCCAAGAAAATTTTGATACTTTCACAGATGGTTTAAATAGTCGTCAGGCTATCTTTAGTGCGGTAAGAGAAAGTTATATAGAGCATGCAAAAGAACTGGAAGGAATTGAAGGAGAACAAAAAATCATTAATCAATCTTTAGTAGAGTTAAGAGAAGAAGAAAAAGAAGTGAAAGATAAAATTGATGATTTTGAATTTAATTTACGTGGAGTAAAACGGTATATCGAGAAACAGCATCTTCCCGGACTACCTACACAATACCTAGATTTTTTCTTTCTAACAACAGAGCGAGTAGAAGAATTATCCAAAGAGTTAAATAAATTAACAATAGATATGAAGGACATCAAGCAGTTATGTGATTTATGCGATGATGATGTTGAATTATTAGTTAAAAAAACGGAAGATTTAGTAGATAATGCCTTATTATGTGAATATATGATGCAATATGCTAATCGCTATAGACACACTCATCCAGAAATAGCGAATGCGATAGCAGAGAGTATGGCAACTTTTAATAGTCAATTTGATTACAATAAAGCATTGGAACAGATTTCAACAGCTTTAGAAAAAGTCGAACCCGGATCATTTGAAAAAATAGACACAAATTATTTAGAGGATAAGAAAAAAAAATAATAAGAAAAATAGCAGAGTCTTTCACTTAAAATGAAAACTCTGTTTTGTTTTGTGTTAAATTTAAGGATAGAAAAAAATAATAAAATTGTTAATAGAAAGTATGGGGAAAATGATTTATTTTGATAACAGTGCAACAACTAATGTTAACGAAGAGGTGTTGCAAACAATAATAGAAGTAACTAAAAATATTAATGGAAATCCTTCTAGTATGCATGGAATTGGAAATAGAGCTGATGCGTTAATGCAACAATCTCGTAAGCAAATAGCTTCTTTGCTTATGGTTAGTCCGGAAGAAATTTATTTTACTAGTGGTGGAACAGAAGGGGACAATTGGGCAATTAAAGGGACGGCTATCGAGAAAAAAAATTATGGGAATCACATTATTACAACAACGATAGAACACCCAGCTGTAAGTGAATCTATCTACCAACTGGAACAATTAGGTTTTGAAGTTACCTATCTATCGGTTGATAAAGATGGTATTATTTCTGTTGAAGACCTAGAAAAAGCTATACGAAAAGAGACGATTTTAGTATCGATTATGGCTGTAAACAACGAAGTAGGCAGCATACAACCTATTAAGGATATCGGTGAAATCTTAAAGAATTATCCAACGATTCATTTTCATGTAGATGCCGTTCAAGCCATAGGCAAGATACCTTTGCTTCTAGGACCACAATCTCGCATTGATATTGCTGTTTTTTCAAGTCACAAGTTCCATGGACCAAAAGGGACAGGATTTATTTACTTGAAAAAAGGCAGAAAGATAGCCCCACTAATTAGTGGTGGAGGACAAGAAAATAGGATGCGAAGTGGAACAGAAAATATTGTCGGTATAGCCGCAACTGGAAAAGCTCTTCGCTTGACATTGACAGATTCTATTGATAAACAAAAAAAACAAAGAGAAATAAGAAATTATTTAATGGATGAGTTGGCTAGTTATAAAAAAGTAGTGTTATTTTCAACTAAAGCAGGAGCGCCTCACATCCTTTGTTTTGCTTTAAAGGGAATTAGAGGAGAAGTTTTGCTCCATGCTTTCGAAAATGAATCTATCTATCTATCTACTACCAGCGCTTGCTCTAGTAAGAGTAAAAAGAGCTCTGGAACCCTCTTAGCTATGCGTGTACCAGCTACACTTGCCGTAGATGCTGTTCGTGTTAGTTTATCAAGCACAAATACAATGGAAGAAGCAAAAAAGTTTTTAAGTGTTTTCAAAATATTATATAAAAAATTTCAATCTATCCATGCTTAAGAAAGAGAAGTGAATGAGGAATGCAATATAATGAAATAT
>JAGQHW010000013.1 GCA_020431645.1 Carnobacterium sp.
TTTGCGAATCTTTACTACTAATAAGTGTTAACCATACTTTCACTAATAGCCCAAAGTTTACTAGCCACTTCTTTATCCTTTGATCGTTTTGATGATTCTATTGCACTATTTTTATAATAATACTTTCCAGTTAAGCCTTCTACTTCTTTTGAAGTAGATAAATAGACAGACGTACTAGCCGCTTTTTGAGCAGTTTGAAAAAACGGTTGTAAACTTTGCATAATAACTTTACCAAATCCGGTATCTCTATTTACCGCAAAATTACTTTTAACTGTACCTGGATGCAAAGCATTTACTGTCACTCCGGTATTTTCTAACCGACGAGCTAACTCATATGTGAATAGGATATTCGCTAACTTAGATTGAGAGTACGCTTTTACCACATTCCATTTATGCTCTAAATTGATATCTTCAAAATGCATCTTGCCAATCTTATGCGCTCCTGAAGCGACAACAACAATTCTTGCTGGAGTACTTTTTATTAATAAATCTAACAATAGATTTGTAAGCAAGAAGTGACCTAAATGATTGACTCCAAATTGTAATTCGTAACCGTTTTTTGTTTCGTGTCTACCTGGTAATAATACCCCAGCGTTATTCACCAAAACGTCTAATTTATCGTATTTACGTTTAAATAGGTCACAGAAATCTCTCACACTGTCTAAATTAGCGAGATCACAAATCATTAGTTTTACCGTAGGATTCTTACTTATTTTTTTTATTTCTTTTAAAGCTTCTTCTCCTCTTGAACGATCACGACATACCATAACTACTTGTGCGTTCATTTTCGCTAACTCTATAGCTGTCCACTTACCCGTACCTGAATTAGCGCCTGTTACAATCACTACTTTATTTTCCATACGAAGTCACTCCTTCATTTTGATTTAATCTAAGACCAATTTATCTAACCTATTTACTAACTAACTAGTACTCATTTTATTATTAAAAAGTAACGATTCATTATGAAGTAAAGTACGGTTTTTATTTAAATAAGAAATAACTCCTATTTTTATGTTTTGATAGATAAAACAAAAAATAGGAGTTGCTTTTAATTTTCCAACGATTTTTTAGTTCCTGTCATCTTAATGAGAATCTTGAATTCGTTTAAACATTTTTTCCATATCCTTATTCGTAAAACGAATCAATACAGGTCGACCATGAGGACAATTATAAGGATTTTTAGCCTTAGCTAAATCAGTTAATAATGAACGAGCTTCAGCGTCATTTAAATGATGATTTGCCTTTATAGATCCTTTGCAACTCATCATGATAGCTGTAGCTTCGCGGAACTTCGCTACGTTTACTGTCCCTTTTTCTAGCAATAAATCAACCAACTCTTTAGCTACTTGTTCTTCTGCTCCTTTATCAAACCAGATAGGATGGCTTCTTAATAAAAAACTATTTTGTCCGAATGGTTCTAAATGAACCCCAATATCTTCAAGAGCTTGCTGATTTTCTTTAATTTTGATGGTATCACTATTGGGATAATCTAAAATAATTGGAACTAAAAGCTCTTGTAAATCCGTACTTACTTCACCAATCTTTTCACGAAAGTATTCATATTTAATTCTTTCTTGTGCTGCATGTTGGTCTAATATATACAGCCCTTCCTCATTTTGAGCAAATAAATAGGTCCCGTGCATTTGACCAATATATTCTAATGTAGGCAAATGAATGTCTTGAGAAGTAGATTTTTCATTGGCTTCCATTAATTTTTCAGCTGTTCGAAAATAGGATACCTGGTGTTCATGCGATGGGACATTCCTTGCTTTCTCATCTTTTACAGGTGTATTTTCTGATTCATTTAAGACAAATACCTCTTCTTTTATCCTAGTTTCAACATCTACCTTACTTACTTCAGTCGCTTTCTGGCTATCACGAGCTACTACTTTTGGTGTATTCCATCTGTCATCGTAGGACGCTATTTTTTCAGTTAACTGCCCTTGTTCTACTGGACGATTAGAAAATTCCAATTTTGTTTGTTCAGTAGCCTGATCCATCACATCTCTTTTCTTTTTAAATGTCAGATTACTTAGCGCTTCAGGAATGAGCTGTTCTTTGCTTAAACAGTGGTAAATAGCAGATTCAATTAATGCCATCAATTCTTTTTCTTTACTAATTCTTATTTCTTGTTTAGTTGGATGGACATTCACATCCATTAATAATGGATCTGCTGTAATCTCGATGACAGCGATCGGAAATCGACCAACCATGAGTTTTGAACGATAGCCAGCGATAATCGCTTTGTTTAATAAATAGTTTTTAATGTAACGTCCATTTATTATGATAGAAAGATAGTTCCGACTTGCTCTCGTCGTTTCCGGTAATGAGATATACCCGCTGATCTGAAAATCTAAATCCTTGCCTTCTATCTTTCTCATTTTTTTAGCTAGAGTAACACCATAGATTCCTGCTAACGTTTGTTTTAAATCGCCATTGCCAGCAGTTCTCATCAATTGATTTTCATCATGAACCAACCTAAACGCAATACTAGGATGGCTTATCGCCAGTCTATTGACGATGTCTGTGATGTTGGCAAGTTCCGTTTGAATGGTTTTTACGTATTTCAATCGTGCCGGTGTATTAAAAAATAAATTCTCTACTGTTATAGTCGTTCCTTTCCTGGATTGAGCAGAACGTTTTTCTATTACTCTACCACCTTTTAAATAAATAAAAACTCCTTCTTGATCGCCGGTTGACGATTCTAGTGTGACTTCAGAAACAGAAGCAATACTTGGCAAAGCTTCTCCTCTAAATCCTAATGTACGAATTCTAAATAGATCATCTCGTGAATAAATTTTACTAGTCGCGTGTCGCTTAAAAGCATTCACTACTTCTTCTGTAGGGATTCCTTCACCATTATCGATAAGTTTAATCTTTTTAAGTCCAGCTTCTTCAATTAATATATCTATTTGTGTACTTCCAGCATCAATTGCATTTTCAATTAGCTCTTTCACAACTGAAGCAGGTCGCTCAATTACTTCTCCAGCCGCTATTTGATTTGTTAATAGTTCAGAAAGTTCTTGAATTTTTGCCATTTTTTCTGTTCCTTTCTGTCTCTTTTAGCTTAATTGTCGTTGTAATTCATCTAAGATAGTTAAAGCTTCTAAAGGAGTAATCGTTAATACATTTATTTCAGCTAACGCTTTTACTATAGAAACTTCTTTCTCGTTTGCGAGTCCAAACAAAGAAAGCTGTTCGTCTTTTTCTACTGTCTTATTTTTTTGAGACACGATGTTTTTCGTCTCTTTTGTTTCTTGAACGGTTGCTTCTAACACCCATTCTTCTTTTTTTTCAAGTCGCTCTAAAATAGTAGCTGCTCTGGTTAATAAGTCTGTCGGTAACCCAGCTAACTTAGCAACATGTATCCCATAACTTTTATCAGCAGCTCCTGGTAGCATCTTGTGTAAAAAGATTAATTCGCCATCTTCTTCTATTGCTCCTACATGTGTATTGACTAAGCCTTTTAACTCTTGATCTAAGACCGTTAACTCATGATAATGAGTAGAGAACAATGTTTTTCCATGTACATGATTATGAATATACTCGATAATCGCTTCCGCTAAAGCCATACCGTCGAATGTTGCTGTTCCTCTACCGATTTCATCAAATAAAATTAAACTGTGTTTAGTCGCATGGCGTAACGCTTGATTGGCTTCTATCATTTCGACCATAAATGTACTCTGGCCAGAGATTAAATCATCTGCTGCTCCAATCCGAGTGAAAATCCGGTCAAATATCGGTAATTGTGCTGATTGTGCTGGAACAAAGCAACCCATTTGAGCCATAATGACTGTTAAGGCCAGCTGACGCATGTAGGTGCTCTTGCCAGACATGTTTGGTCCAGTTATTAACATGATCTCTGTCTGCTCATCCATTTCAACGCTATTGGGTACATAAGTTTGTTGACCCAATACCTTCTCTACAACAGGGTGTCTACCATCTTTCAGCACCAGTTCTCTACTATCATAAGTTAATAGTGGTCTCACATAATGATATTTCTCGCTGATTGTAGCAAAGCTTTGTAGGACATCAATCGTCGCTACCGTCTTAGCCAATAATTGAAGTCTATCAATGTATTGTTTAACTTCATCTCTTACTTTGGTAAATAACTCATATTCTAAAGCTAGAGACTTTTCTTCTGCTTCCAGAATCAATGTCTCTTTTTCTTTTAATTCAGGAGTAATGAATCGTTCCGCATTAGCCAACGTTTGTTTGCGCTCATAGAGTCCTTCAGGAAGGTTAGCCAAATTAGATTTAGTGATTTCAATGTAATAACCAAATACACGATTGTATCCAATTTTTAACGTTCTTATTCCTGTTTTTTGCCGCTCTTGCGCTTCTAGTTGAGCAATCCATTGCTTGCCGTTACGCATAGCATCTCGGTAAAGATCCAATTGTTCATCGTATCCGTCTTTAATAACGTTCCCGTCTTTTAGCGAAAGCGGTGCATCTACATGAACTGCTCGCTCTATTAAATCCACAACTTCAGGGACATCATCTAGATGAGTGATTAAGTTATCCCATTCACCTTTGTTCATTAAGGCAATTATTTGTTTCAAAAGTGGTATTTGTGATAAGGAGGTTTTTAATTGAAGCAAATCTCGGCCATTAACATTCCCAAAAGCTACTCTGCCAGCTAGACGTTCCAAATCATATACTCTTGTTAGGGCCTCGTTTAAATCAGTCCGCTCAAAGAAATGATTAATTAATCTTTCAACCACATCTTGACGTTCTTTTATAGGTTTTTCTTGTATTAGAGGACGATCAATCCATTGCTTTATTAATCGGCCACCCATAGCTGTTTTTGTTTCATCTAAAAGCCAAAGCAACGTTCCTTTTTTTTGACCTGTTCTAATAGAAGAGGCCAATTCTAAGTTATGTTTTGAATAGTGATCCATTTTCAAAAAATGTTCTGGAATGTAGACCTCTGCTTTTTGTAAATGAGATAAACTTCTTTTTTGTGTGATAGTTAAATAAGATACTAATATTTTTATGGCTGAAAGAATTTCTTTATTCTCTACTTCAGTCGTTAAATAAGATAAAGACGCATTTTCTCCACTACTTTGCTGCGTGGAAATCATTACACCTAATTTAGTTTGTAACTCTATTTGTAACTCTACCTGTTTTGCTTCTTCAAAAACCACTTCTTTTGTCTTTAATCCACTTAATTCATTAATCACTTCTTCTACAGAAGTTAATTGAGTCGCCTTCAATTCTCCTGTGCTTAGATCAGCATAGGCAAGGTTGAACTGATTTGTATCTGTCACAGATAAGGCAGCTAAATAATTGTTGGATTTTGCATCCATCTTTTTTGATTCTATAGCCGTTCCAGGTGTAATCAATTGGACAACTTCGCGTTTAACCATCCCTTTAGCCATTTTTGCGTCTTCTACTTGCTCACAGATAGCTACCTTGTAGCCTTTTTCAATTAACACATCAATGTATCCTCTGGCTGCATGATAAGGTACTCCACACATCGGTATCGGATTCTCTGCATTACGATTACGACTAGTCAGCGTAACTTCTAATAGTTGAGAAGCTTTTATTGCATCTTCGTTAAACATCTCATAGAAATCACCTAAGCGATAAAATAAAAATGCATCTGGGTATTGTTTTTTGATTCCTAAATATTGTACCATCATAGGTGTATGCTCTGTTTTTTGTGACATGCTTATTTCCTTTCTTACTTTTTTATTTTTAGTAGGCCCTATTGTTTAAAAATCATTACCAAATGGGCGATCATCATTTATAACGATATTTTCAATTTTTTTTGCTGCTCCAGTTGTATCATCAATCTCTATAAAGCAACCGGATAATAATTTACGTCCTTCTTTAGGTACCTCAAATCGTGTTGGCATTTGAGTTAAAAAGCGATTAATAACTGCCTCACGTCGCATTCCTAATATTTCGTCATATGGACCTGTCATTCCTACATCAGTTAAGTAAGCTGTACCCGCTGGTAAAATGCGAGCATCATTTGTTTGTACATGGGTATGTGTGCCGACCACTGCAGAAACTCTGCCATCTAAGTACCATCCCATTGCTTGTTTTTCACTAGTTGTTTCAGCGTGAAAATCAACAAAAATCAAAGGGGTCCTTTGACTTGCTTCTTCGACTAACTCATCTGCTTTTCTAAATGGATCGTCTACATCAGACATAAATACTCGTCCAATTAAATTAATAACAGCTAATTCTAATTGATTGACTTTTATATAGGCAATACCGTTGCCAGGTGTTCCTTCAGGATAATTAGCTGGACGAATCATTTTTTTAGCTTCATTAATAAATTCAAAAATTTCTCGGTTATCCCATGTATGATTTCCCATCGTAACGATATCTACTCCATCTTGAAGAAACCCTTTATAAATTTTTTCGGTAATGCCTCTTCCAGCTGCTGCATTTTCGCCATTTAAAATAGTAACTTGCGGTTTGTATTGTTGTTTTAATTTGTGCAGTTGATCATGTACCATTTCTCGTCCCATTGATCCTACAACATCTCCGATAAATAATAGTCTCATCCTATTGCCTCTTCTCTAGATAATTACATTCAACCCATTTTAACAATAATTTGCAGTAAAGAAAAGCAGCGAAATACTATCGTTAACCCTTTCTTAATTTTTTAATGATAAAAAAGATACGAAACGAATATGTATTACTCGTTTCGTATCTTTTTATTTTTTTTTAGAGTCAACTATTTTGCGTACTCTACTGCTCGTATTTCACGAATAACCGTTACTTTGATGTGTCCTGGATAATCTAACTCATCCTCAATCATATTACGAACATCCCGGGCTAAACTAATCGCTTCTAAATCATCAACTGAATCCGGTTTAACCATAATTCTTATTTCACGTCCTGCTTGAATGGCATAGCTTTGTTCTACACCTTCGAAACTATTAGAAATACTTTCTAACTTTTCAAGACGATGAATATAATTTTCAAGTGACTCACTTCTGGCTCCAGGTCTTGCAGCAGATAGAGCATCTGAAGCTGCAACTAAGACAGAAATAACTGAAGTAGCTTCTACGTCCCCGTGATGAGAGGCAATTGCGTTAATCACTGTTTCATTTTCTTTATAACGTATGGCAATTTCTGCACCAATTTCTACATGTGAACCTTCTACTTCGTGGTCTAGTGCCTTGCCAATATCATGAAGTAATCCTGCACGTTTAGCTAACGTTACATCTTCTCCTAATTCAGCAGCAAGTACTCCCGCCAACTTAGCAACTTCAATCGAATGTTGCAAGACATTTTGTCCGTAACTGGTTCTAAAACGCAAGCGTCCTAGTATTTTCATGATATCAGGATGAATCGAATGTACTCCAACTTCGAATGTCGCTTGTTCACCAATTTCGCGAATTCGTTCGTCCATTTCTTTACGTGATTTCTCAACCATTTCCTCAATACGAGCAGGATGAATCCTGCCATCTTGAATGAGCTTTTCAAGTGTCATACGAGCGATTTCACGACGAATCGGATCAAATCCACTTAAAATAACTGCTTCTGGTGTATCGTCAATAATTAAATCAATCCCAGTCAACGTTTCAAGAGCACGTATATTTCGACCCTCACGTCCAATAATTCGGCCTTTCATCTCATCGTTAGGTAGAGAAACGACAGAAACTGTAGACTCAGAGACTTGATCTGCAGCACTTCTTTGAATCGCTAGAGCAATCAAATCTCGTGCACGACGGTCTCCTTCTTCTTTTGCTTTCTCTTCAGAATGTTTTACCATAACTGCAAGTTCATGAGACAATTGTTCTTCTGTTTCTTCTATGATAATCTGTTTAGCATCTTCTCGTGAAAGAGCGGCTACGTTTTCTAATTCTATTTCTTGTTGTTCAACTAATTTTCTTGCTTGGCTCTCCAAATCGTCTAGTAATTGTTGCTTTGAACTTAATTTTTCTTCTTTTGCTTCAAGTGTCCGCTCACGTTTTTCTAAGCTATCGTTTTTACGGTCAATATTATCTTCACGCTGCACCAACCGATTTTCTTGTCTTAGAATCTCATTTCTTCTTTCTTTCAGCTCAGTTTCAATTTCAGTTCTATATTTGTAGTTTTCGTCCCTCGCTTCTAACATCGCTTCCTTTTTCATGGTTTCTGCTTCTCTTTGCGCTTCATCCAATATTCCAGTTGCAGTGTTTCTAGCACCAACCAATTCTTTTTCATGTTTCGATTTTCGGATGACATATCCTACAAAAATACCAACAATTAAAGTAACGATAGCGAAGGCTATACTGTTAAAATTCATTCTTCCACCTCCGTATCTTATTTAATTCATCTTTTCCTGTTTATCAATTATTAATTATCTGGTAGTACTCTCTACTTTTCCACCAACAAAACCTATCTATTATCTAAAGATAAAATAAAGGTTACCTTAATTTTAATTGTCTACACTAGACATGTCAACTGAATAATAACTTTTAGGGCTGATTACGCTGTTTTTGTCTATAAAACAAGACAAATATCTTTTTTAGTCTCTATTTCTACCTCTTTTTTTCCTCAAAAAAAAAGCTAAAAGGAATTATGTTCTTTTAGCTTTTAAATAATTAAGAAATTTTATTTTTCTTCTGTCGAAATTGATTTATCTTTTTTTTCTGGAGTTGCATCAGTTTTCTTTTTTTCAGTTTCTTCGGTTTCTTCTGTCGCATCACCTATACCATAGGCTGCACGTACTTTTTTCTCTATTTCGGCTCTTAATTCAGGATGATCTAAGAAATAGCGTTTTGCATTTTCACGTCCTTGACCAATTCTTTCACCTTCATAAGAATACCAAGCTCCTGCTTTATCAATGATGTCTTTTTCTGACCCCATATCTACGAGTTCACCAACTTGAGAAATACCTTCCCCATACATAATATCAACTTCTGCTACTCTAAACGGCGGAGCCACTTTATTTTTTACGACTTTTATTTTCGTGCGGTTTCCCACAATATCTGTTCCTTGCTTAATTTGTTCTGCACGTCTTACTTCTAAACGAATAGTTGCATAAAATTTAAGAGCACGACCACCTGGTGTTATTTCAGGATTACCAAACATAACTCCTACTTTTTCACGAATTTGATTGATGAACAAAGCAATTGTTTTTGTTTTATTAATTGAACCAGATAATTTTCGAAGAGCTTGAGACATCAAGCGTGCTTGCAAACCTACGTGGCTGTCTCCCATTTCGCCTTCAATTTCTGCACGAGGAACTAATGCCGCTACTGAATCAATAACAACAATGTCTACAGCTCCACTTGAAACTAATGCATCGGCAATTTCTAATCCTTGTTCGCCTGTATCAGGTTGTGATAAAAGCAACTCATCAATGTCTACTCCTAATGCTGCTGCATACTTAGGATCCAATGCATTTTCAGCATCGATAAACGCAGCTATTCCGCCTTGTTTTTGAACTTCTGCTACTGCATGCAATGCAACCGTTGTTTTACCTGAACTTTCTGGTCCATACACTTCTATAATTCTTCCTCTTGGAAAGCCGCCTACCCCTAATGCTACATCTAATGCTAATGAGCCACTTGGAATAGTTGAAATACGAGTGTCAACTTTTTCTCCTAACTTCATGACTGAGCCTTTACCAAAATTTTTCTCAATTTTTTTCAATGCTAATTCTAGCGCTTGCTTACGATCTTCTGCCATTTTATATCCCCCTAGACTTTCTATTCAATCCTTTTTATTTTATCTAATTAGTTATTATTTTTATCCGTATCACACCATCTATCATACTTTCTTTTTTCATAAAATGCAAGAAAAAAGCGAACAAACATTCGGTATGATTTTAATGCTATTTTTCAAACTAGATTAGTAAATTTTTTCGTTAATTTTCTTATTTAACAGGTCTCTATAAATTAAATGTAATCCTGATAAAACTGAAAGTTCTCTATTCTTATTCCTATCGCCTTCAAAATGAAAACATTTTGCATACGTTTCTTTATTTTTTACTGCTATACCTATCCAGACTGTACCTGGTTTTTTATTTTCTAGTTCCAATGGACCAGCTACACCTGTAAATGAAATCCCTATATCCGAACCAAATATTTTTTTTATATTTTCAGCCATTTCAATAGCACACTGACTACTAACAACGCCATGTTGGTCTATCGTTTTAGGATTAATATCAAGCTGTTCTTTTTTTATCCGGTTGTTATAAGTAACTAACCCACCTTCAAAAAATTCTGAGGCACCAGATGTACTTGTTATCATACTTTGAAAAGTCCCACCTGTTAAACTTTCAGCTGCTGATAGTGTTAGCTTTTTTTCTTTTATTAATTTACTAACGACTTTGACTAAACTAGTATCATCACCGTAGCCATATATATAGTCCCCAACACGTTCTCTTATCATTGCTTCTAGATTATCGAGTTTCCCTTTACAATCCGTATCTGAGCTTCCATTTGCTGTCAAACGCAAGCTGACTTCGTATTTACCAGTATAAGAAGCAAGTGTTGGATTTACTTGATTTTCAATTAAATCATCAAGCAACGTAACCAGACGCGACTCACCGATTCCGTAAAAGCGTAAAACTCTTGACATCAAAACGGTATCTTTTGATAGTTGTTTTAATAATAAAGGTTTTGCTTCTTGTTCAAACATCTTTTCTAATTCATGTGGAGGACCTGGTAGTAGTAGATAAAATTGATTTTCTAAGTTTAAAAACATTCCTACTGCCAGCCCATTATTATTTTTTAAAACAATGGATTCTTCTATTACTAAGGCTTGAAGCTGATTATTTTCTGACATTGGGTGTTTTCTTTGTTCATGAAATAAGTGTATTTTTTTTAATGCTGCTTTATCCATTACTAATTTTTTACCCAAATGATCTGCTATTACCTGTTTGGTTAAATCATCTTTAGTTGGGCCTAAACCACCAGTTAAAATAACTAAATCACTTCTTTTTTCAGCACGTTCTATTTCCTCTTTTAATCTTTTAGGATTATCTCCTACAACAGACTGGTGATAGACTTCAATCCCTAGTGTCGCTAATTCTTTAGACAAAAAAGTTGCATTTGTATTGACTACCTGTCCTAATAGTAATTCTGTTCCAACTGCAATTATTTCAGCATTCATTAAATTCTCCTTACTCCTAGTTAATATACGCTTCTTACTTGTATTTTTTTTATATCAAATAGTATTCAATCATTTAATTTAGTTGTTGTTCAATAATACCTAAAAATAGACTGGGACAAATTGTCCCAGTCTACCATATTTATAGACTATTTTTAAGTAAACTAGGTTACATCGATCCTTTAAAAACACTCTTATTTTTTATAAAATAATCCATTCCTGAATAAATAGTAAAAAACAAACAGATATACAACATAATATCAGCCAAAGGAATGCCTAACCCTTCAAAAGGTAAGTTATCTACTAACAATAGAATAATAGCAACCATTTGAGTCATCGTCTTAATTTTACCTGGCCATGCTGCAGCTAAAACTGTCCCGCCTTGTTCAACTAGCAATAGACGCAATCCCGTTACGGCTAATTCTCTACAAACAATAACCGCTACAATCCATGAAGCTGCTAAACCTTGTTCAACTAGAATAATTAAAGCAGTCATAACCAGCATCTTATCAGCTAATGGATCAGCAAATTTACCGAAATTGGTTACCAAACCTCTTGAACGAGCAATCTTGCCATCAAGCCAGTCTGTTATACTAGCAACTGCAAAAATAATCGCTGCTATCAGTTGTGTTAATTGAATCGTTGATCCCCATAATTGGAAAACTCCCCAGTTTAAAGGAGCCAAAGCAACGATAACAAAAATAGGTATCATAAAAATACGGATAACTGTTAGTTTATTTGGTAAGTTCAAACTATCGCCTTCTTCCTTCATTATTAAATTTAAGACAACAAGAAAATCTTATAAAAAAGATTTCTCATTGTCTTGTTAACGCACTTTTTTATTTATTAATTTTGAACTCAATCCTTTGTGTAATTGTATTAGCAGCTTCAGGAGCATACTCAACAATCGTATCATTTAACTTAATTGATGTAACAGCCACGTTCCCTATTACTAAGTTAATTTGTTTAGCATTTTCTGGAATAACAGCCTTCAACGCATTCCCACTAGTTAGTAAGGCTTGATCAATCATCACACCATCAATCTCTATACTCACCCAACTATCTCCACCCTCAGAAATTAAATTAATTTCACTTTTCTCAGGTATTCCTGATACCGTATAGGCTGTTTGAGAACCAGTAGATGACACAATAGCAACGGTTTGTTTTATTTCTTCTCTTTCAGCGACAGAAGATTTTAGTTCTTCTGATTCTTTATTCTCTGTTGGATTTGATTCAGAACTTGAAATGACCACTGTTTCTGAGGTTTTTGTAATCATATCTTCTTTAGCAATTTGATTCGTTTTAATAAACGCAAGGTAAATAGACGTTATTATTATAATGACGACAACTAAGATGAGTAAAGTAGGCAAATAATCTTTTATTTTTTCAAATAGATTGTTTCCTGACTTATTGCCCGATCGTGTCTGATTTGCAGACGCTTGTTCTACATATTCAGTATCATGCGTATGAGGAACACTATCTGTATACTCAGCTAACAATTGTTCTCCATTAAGTCCGACCGTATCAGCATATTGCTTAATAAAAGCTCGTGCATAAAATTTACCTGGCATCACGTCATAGTTATTTTCTTCAATTGCAATTAGGTAACGTTTTTGTATTTTCGTCATTTGTTGTAAATCATCTAACGTATAGCCTTTAGATTTTCTGGCTTCTTTTAATTTTTCACCGATTTCATTCATTCTATTTTCACCTACCAGTTCTCTTGTCTAGAGAGCATAAAAAGCTCATAACACTTTTCATTATAACACAACAAAAGTTTGAGAAACATCTCTTTTTGGTAACAGTCAAGAATAATTTTACTTTTATTCCTTTTTATTTCTATGGCCTCATTTTTTATCTCAGCCATCCACCACTAACGACAATAGATTGACCTGTTAGATAAGCACTTCGAGGATTTAATAACTGATGAACCCAGAAACTAATCTCTGAAATACGACCCATCCGTCCAACTGGAATTTCTTCTCTAAGTTCAGCTAGTTCCGTTACACTAAAATCTGCATTCATTTTTGTTTCAATCGCACCAGGAGAGATTGCATTAACCGTTATCCCTTGACTAGCTACTTCTTTGCTATAAGCTTTTACAAAAGCCAGTTGAGCCCCTTTTGTTGTACTATAAATAACTTCCATCGAACTACCTGATTCGCCATAAATAGAACTGATAAAAACAACTCTACCTGAGCCAGAATAAGCTAGTTTTGTTTGGAGTTTTTGCAACAATAATAATGGTGTTTTGACATGAACTGCCCACATGTCATCCATTGTCTTAGACGTCACATCTGTTAATAACTGGAAAGTTGTAAAGCCACTTGAAAAAATGACTGCATCCAGTTGGAAAATATTCCCAACAAATGCCTCAATTCCTAATTCATCCGTCATATCTAATTTAATTCCAAAAAAATCTTGTTTAGGAAAAGACAATCGGTATATTTGAAGCTGTCTTTCAATACTCTTGTCATCTGTGTGGTAATGCAAATATAAAGACCAACCACTTTCAGCTAATTCTTGTGCGATTCCCGCCCCAATATCACCACTGGCTCCCATAATTAGAGCTGATTTCATGCCTTTTCGTCTCCTTTAGGCAAGATATAAAAGACACTCATATGGCTTTCTTGCATAAATTCTTCAGCTAGTTGTTTTATTTGATTTAATGTGATGGATTCGATAATTGGAACTAAGTCAAATAATGTCGTTTCTCCGTAATGTTGTTGGCTATATTGATTTGCAATATACTCTAAAGAATTAAGAGATTGTAAAACTTGACCAATCATTCTTTTTTTAACTAGGACTAAGTGTTCTCGATTCAATTCCGGACTCATTTTTGCAGTTAATAAGATTTCTTTTATAACTGTGCTAAACGTTTCTGGATCTTTAGTATCTCCTGCAATATCAGCAAAATAAAAAGTGCGTTCTAGGCTAAAACCATGTGAAAAACTATCATCAATAACACCTGAATCATACAATCTCAAATAATTATCGGAGGTTGGTCCTATTAATAAAGCTAACAGTAGGTCCATCGTTGTTTTATAAACCAAGGCCTCTTCTCCTTCTGGAACTTGGCCAACACCTTTGATGCCTATAATACTTTTTGGTCTTTTAACAGTCATTTTTATTGAATCAAAAGGGATAATATCGGTCATTTTTTCCTCAGGGAAGTAACGTTCAATTTCAGTTACTTCAGAAAAACTTTTTTTAGCTTGATTCAATTTAATTAATGCCATCATTTCTTCTGGATTCATTTTACCTACAACAAACAGATTCATATTACTTGGATGATAAAAGGTGTGATAACTTTCATATAATGATTCAGCTGTTATATCCATAATGCTATCAACAGTTCCTGCAATATCAATGTGCAAAGGATGTTTAGGATAAAGATTCCCCAATAGTCCAAAAAATAAACGCCAATCTGGTTCATCTTCATACATTTGGATTTCTTGAGCAATAATACCTTTTTCTTTATCAACTGTTTCTTTTGTAAAATAGGGATCTTGTACAAAATTTAATAATGTTTCGATATTTTCTTTAACGTTAGTTGTACTCGAAAACAAGTAACTAGTCTGTGTAAAACTTGTAAAGGCGTTAGCAGAAGCACCCTGTTTTCCAAATACATTAAAAACATCTCCATCTTTTTTTTCAAACATTTTATGCTCTAAAAAATGTGCAATACCATCTGGAACACGAACCAATTCATCGCCCTCGCGAGGCACAAATTGGTTATCTATTGAACCATATTTAGTGGTAAACAACCCGTATGTTTTATGAAACTCATTTTTAGGTAATAAAGTAACAGATAAGCCATTTGATAATGTTTCCGTATAAATTGTCTCATTTAATTGTTCATAATGTTTTTCATCCATTACTTAACCTCCTCAGATAGAAAAAATGTCGCCTTTAAATGAACTAAATTAGCTATCTCTATAATTTCTTCCTTTGTTACTTTTTCAATGTTCTCCATCCATTCTTCTATACTCATAATGGAATTTTTGGCTAATTGATTTGAATAAGTGCGTTCGATTACTGCACTTGAATTATCTTCAGATTGAAGCAATTGATTTTTTAGCATCTGTTTTGTTTGGTGAATATCTTCCTCAGTAAAATTACCATTCTGCATTTCTTTTAATTGAAGCGTCACGATGTCCTTTACTTGTCCTATTTTTTTACTATCAATTCCCGTTTGAACAATCATCATTCCTCTAAAATTATCTAATGAACTAGAGGCATAATAAGCAAGACTTTCTTTTTCTCTAACATTTACAAATAATTTTGAGTGTGGGAATCCACCAAATAATCCATTGAATAGTTGACCAGCATAATAATTCTCTTGAAGATAAACGATAGGAGTGGTGTACCCTAAATTAAACTTTGCTTGTTTAATTTCTTGTTGTTCTGTTTTTATTTTTACTTCCTTAACACTTGAAGGTGTATAAAAAAGTTCTTCTTTTTTTGATTTTCTTGGTTCAAAAGAAAATTCTCTAAATTGCTTTACTAGTTGGACTTCATCGATATCACCTAATACATAAATATCAACTTGATCTTCTTGAAGCATTTTTTTATAATAATGGTAAATTGTTTCTTCAGTGATTTCATCTAAATCTTCTTTAGTCCCAATGCTAGGAATTTTTTGGTCATCTTCTTCAAAAAATAGTTTTTGTAATTCTAAATTAGCATATGTTTGTTTATCATCTGCAATTGAATCGTAGTAATCCACTAAATTTTCTTTTTCACGAATAAAAGTAGCTTGGTTAAAACGCTCATCAGTAACGTTTGGTCTAAAAATAATTTCTTTCAAAAAATCAATTGATTTTACTACTATTGAATCGCTCATTGTTAAATAGTTTTCATTCACAACATTTAACGACAACGTCAAGACGTGAAAAGCTCCTTTTTTAGTTACAGAACTCCCAAAACTTGCACCAAATAAATTAGATAATTCACTTCTTAGAGCTGTTTGCGTTGGATATTTTTCACTGTTTGTTTCAAGTAGACTAGATAATAATGCTCTTTTTGTTATTGTTTTTTTATCCAAAGAAGCACGAAACTTTATTACTATCCTGACTGTTTTATATTTTTCAGTTGGTATGATGTGAAGGTTAACTCCTTCAGTTAATTGGATAGACATTATTTTCCCCCTTATACGTAAATACACTCTTTTCTTTATCATAGTTTAAAATAAGTAAAAAGTGAAGTACTCTTAACTAACAAAAAAAACAATTAGAAGATTATCTTCTAATTGTTTTTTTAATCTTATTTTGATTTGATATACGTTTTACCGTTTGCTGCAGGTCCTTCAGACTTCCCAATAACACCTACTAATACAATAATTGTTATTAGGTAAGGGGCAACTTGTAGCCAAACACTTGGTACATCTTGAATAATTGGAATATAATTTCCAATTACACTTAGACTTTGAGCAAATCCAAAGAATATTGCAGCACCCATAGCACCTAGTGGATTCCATTTACCAAAAATCATTGCTGCCATAGCAATAAACCCTTGTCCAGCAATAGTTGAAGCTGAGAAATTCAAAGAAATAGCTTGAGCTTGAATTGCTCCACCCATACCACCTAATAAACCAGATAAAAGAACACCAGCATATTTTGTCATATAAACATTAATTCCTAATGTATCGGCTGCTTGAGGATGTTCTCCAACAGCTCTTAATCTCAATCCAAAACGAGTTTTAAAAAGAACAAACCAACAAAGAACAGCAATAGCTATTCCTACGAATGCAGGAGCCGACGTGCCTCTAAAGAAAATAGGCCCTAAGACAGGTATTTTTTCTAATAAAGGTATATTTGCTTTACCAAAATTTTCTGAAATGATATCTGTTTGTCCACGTCCATCATACAAAACACGTGTCAAAAATACGGCCAAAGCTGGAGCCATTAAGTTAATAACTGTTCCAGAAATAATATGATCAGCTCGTAAGTTTATTGTAGCAACCGCGTGGATAAGTGAAAATAAAATACCAATTAATCCACCAACAACTACACCAACCCAAGGTGTCCAGTTACCTAATTGTGATGCGAATGTTAAGTTAAAAACTACTGAACTAAAAGCACCCATCACCATAATTCCTTCAAGCCCAACGTTAACTATCCCGCTTCGTTCTGAAAACGTGCCGCCTAATGCTGTCAAAATTAGAGGAGCTGAGTAAACTAATGCTGAAGAAAAGACAAGTTGCAACACATTAATAATATCCATCTTATTTTACTCCTCCTTTATTTAATTTAGCACGCTTATCGACAACCATACGGATTAAATAGTTGGCACCGACAAAGAAGATAATAGAAGCAATAACAATATCAACAACTTCTGTAGGTACGTCTGCTACTAAAGGCATGCTGTTTCCACCAATTTTCAAAGCACCAAATAATAGAGCTGAGAATAAGATACCTACTGGATTACCTAGTCCTAGTAACGCAACAGCAATACCGTCAAATCCAATTGATGGTATTCCTCCTTGAACGAAGATATTTTGAAAAGTTCCCATACCTTCCATAGCCCCACCTAAACCTGCTAGTGAACCACTAATTAGCATAGAAATAATAATATTTCGTTTTGTACTCATTCCTGCATATTTAGATGCAAATGGATTTAAACCAACTGCTCGTATCTCGAAACCTGCTGTTGTCTTTTTCATAAATATCCAAACAACAACAGCCATAATTAACGCTAAAAAGATTCCTCCATGTAACGTAGAATTACTTGTTAAATCAGATAACCATGCCCAACGGAGACTTGCTCCTTCTGGGATGCGAGCTGTTGTATCAGATGATTCAGATAAAACATTTCTAATTAAATAATTTGCTGTATACAAGGCTGTATAATTCAGCATAATTGTCACAATAACTTCACTTGTATTAAAGTAAGCTCTTAAGAAACCTGCAATACCTGCCCATAAAGCACCAGCTAAAGCACCAACAATTAAACTTATAAATAATAAAATAATGCCTGGTATTTCAGGGAATGACAATGCAAACCAGACTGAAAACAACCACCCAAGTAAAGCCTGTCCAGCAACACCGATATTAAAGAAACCAGCTGTATAAGCTACTGAAAATCCAAGTGCCGTAAAAATTAAAGGTGTTGCTTGTCTTAATGTTTCTCCAATATAAAATGAACTGCCAAATGCACCTTGTACCATGGCTTGATAGCCAGCAACTGGATTATAACCAAAAACCAACATAATTAATGCTCCTAGTAGTAATCCCAAAATAACTGAGAATACTGGAACTAATATATTATCCAATTTACTTTTATTATTCAACGTGAGTCGGCTCCTTTCCCAGCTCTTTTTCGACGGCAGCTCTGGCTTTTTCAAGAGATGAACCTGCCATTAATAAACCTAATTCTTGTTGAGTTGTTTCTTTTGGCTCAACAATAGCAACGATATTCCCTTCGTACATTACAGCAATACGATCTGATACATTTAATATTTCATCTAACTCAAAACTCATTAACAAAACGGCTTTTCCATTGTCTCGTTGCTCAATCAGGCGTTTATGAATATATTCTATCGCTCCAACATCTAGTCCTCGCGTAGGTTGAGCCGCAATTAACAATGATGGATTACGGTCAATCTCTCTAGCAATAATAGCTTTTTGCTGATTTCCACCAGATAGAGCACTTGCTGGAACCGTTTCACTTTGAGTACGAACGTCAAACTCTTCAATTAATTTCTTAGCATACTCTTTAATTTCTTTAGGATTTAAAAAACCTTTATTGCTTAATGGTTTTTTATAATAGGTTTGGATAGCAATATTTTCTTCTAGACTCATTGGTAAAATCAAACCATATTTATGGCGATCTTCAGGGATATGTCCCAAACCATTTTCAGTAATATTACGTGGTGTATTATTTTGAATTTCTTTTCCATTCAACTTAATTTTTCCACTTTCTGTTTTAGTTAGTCCGGTAATCGCTTGGATTAACTCACTTTGACCATTCCCATCGATTCCAGCAATGCCCAATATTTCTCCAGCTCTTACTTCAAGACTTAGCGATTTTACAGCTTCTAAACCCCGGCCTTCTTTAACGACAATATTTTCGACTGAAAGTACAACTTCTTTAGGATACGCTTCCTTCTTTTCAGTTTTGAATGAAACTGAACGGCCAACCATCATATCTGCTAATTCTTGTTGTGAAGTCGTTGATACATTAACAGTATCAATACTTTTACCACGACGAATAACCGTACACCGATCTGCAACTTCTTTTATTTCATCTAATTTATGCGTAATCAAAATAATTGACTTACCTTCGTTAGTTAGTGCTTTCATAATTTGCATCAGTTCATTAATTTCTTGAGGTGTTAATACAGCTGTAGGCTCGTCAAATATTAGAATTTCTGCACCACGATAGAGCGTTTTTAATATTTCCACACGTTGTTCCATTCCAACTGAGATACTCTCTATTTTTGAAGCTGGATTTACTAGCAAACCATACTTTTCTGATAATTCTTTAATAGATTGTTGAGCTGTCTTTTGATCTAGTACACCAGCTTTATTCGGTTCACTACCTAAAATAATATTCTCAGTAACCGTGAACTTTTTGACTAACATAAAATGCTGATGAACCATACCGATTCCTAACTTGTTAGCCATTCCAGGAGAATTGATAGTTACTTCTTTTCCGTCAATCAAAATCTTTCCTGAAGTTGGCTCTAATAATCCTGATAAAATATTCATCAAAGTAGATTTTCCAGCTCCATTTTCGCCCAATAAAGCATGGATTTCTCCTTTTTTAAGTTGTAAATTAATATTATCATTGGCTTTAAAGGTACCAAATTCTTTTGTTATACCTTTCATTTCGATAACGAAATTCGTTTCTGACACGATGGACTCACTCCTTTTAAACTACTTAAACTCATAATCCATTATACGTTATTTCTTATTCATGAGCTACATTGATTTTTTCAATTGTAACACTATTAACTAGTTTAAATCCTAAAAGTCATTTTTACTTCATAATGGATAAGAGATGAAAAGGCCGGAATAAACATCCGGCCTTTCTCTTGCATGAATTAATTTAACTTATACAGTAGTCATTTTTATGGTTTTTGAGGAACTTCAATTTCGCCGTCAATAACTTTTTGCTTGTATTCAGCTACTTTTTCTTTTACTTCATCTGTTAGGTTGCCGTCTGTTAAATCAACGCCACCTTCTGCTAAACCATAGTTTACAACTTCGCCACCAGCAAAGTTACCAGCTAATGCTTCGTTTGAAATATCTTTAACTGCAGCGCCTACGCCTTTAAGTGTAGAAGCTAGTGTCAAGTTACCTGTATCAAATTTACCTTCATCATTTTGATCACGGTCAACACCGATTACCCATAATTTTTTAGAATCATCAGCATTCATTAAATCTTTTGCTTCTGAGAATACACCATTACCTGAATCTCCTGCTGCTTGATAAATAATGTCAATGCCGCTGCTATACATAGCTGCTGCTAATTGTTTTCCACGAGCTGCATCACCGAAAGAACCTACGTACTCAACTTTTACATCTATTTCTGGCTTAATTTCTTTAACTCCAGCAACAAAACCTGCTTCAAAGCGTGAAATAACATCACTTTCTTGTCCGCCAATAAAACCAATTTGTCCTGATTCAGTTGATTCAGCTGCTGCTACTCCTGCTAAAAATGCTGCTTCGTGATCTTTAAATAATACAGACGCAACGTTTGGTGATTCAATCATATCATCAATAATAACAAAGTGTTGGTCTTCATTTTGTCCTGAAACGTCAGTCATTGCTTCTTTTAATTTGTATCCAATTCCAAATACTAAATCAAATTTGGCTTGTACTGCACTATTTAAATTCGTCACGAATTCTGAATCTTCGTTTGATTGTAAGTATTTAAAACCTTCTGTTCCTTCTTCTTTATTATTTTCTTCGCCCCACGCTTGCATACCTTCCCATGCAGATTGGTTGAATGACTTATCGTCTACTCCACCAACATCTGTTACCATCACTACTGAGAACTTATCATCACTTGTTGATGACTTTGCTGCAGAATCAGAAGATGTATCTGAATCACTTGATCCACATGCTGCTAATGTCGCTCCTGAAATTAATCCTAAAGCTAAAAGACTCATAAGATTGCGTTTTTTCATTAAAAAAACCCCCAACA
Source organism: Carnobacterium sp. (assembly GCA_020431645.1). GTDB lineage: Bacteria > Bacillota > Bacilli > Lactobacillales > Carnobacteriaceae > Carnobacterium_A. The sequence continues at coordinate 21,220 of JAGQHW010000013.1, forward strand.
TTTTTTTAGCACAAATGAACTACATTCACTTGCCCTTATTAGTTATGATACCACCTTTAAATAATAAAATAAACAATTAAACGATGAATGTAACCGTTTTGCACAAAAAACGTTCACATTTTAATGCTATTCTAATCTTAGCCTTTTAGAAAGAGTTTTAAACACACTTTTCTTTATTAAAAAATCATTTATCTATTGTTAGATTTTTCTTCAGTGGGTTCTCCCGGAACTTCTGTAACATTAACTTTTCTTGGCTTACTTCCTTCAGATGGTCCAACGATACCACGCATTTCCATTTCATCAATTAATCGTGCAGCACGATTATACCCAATTCTAAAACGTCTCTGTAATAACGAGATACTAGCCGTTTGCATATCTATTATCATCTGAACAGCGTCGGCATAATACTCATCTTCAGCTTCTCCAGTACTTGTTTCAGGTTCATCAACAGGCATCATTTCTTCTATATAATTTGCTCCCTGTTGTTTGGTGACATAGCTAACAACTCGTTCTACTTCTTCATCGGATATATACGCTCCCTGAACACGAATTGGCTTGTTTTCCCCCATAGGTAAATACAGCATATCTCCTCTTCCAAGTAGTTTTTCTGCCCCACTGCTATCAATAATCGTTCGTGAATCCGTTCCACTAGATACAGCAAAAGCAATTCTTGAAGGAACGTTTGCTTTTATAATTCCTGTAATAACATCAACACTTGGTCTTTGTGTTGCTAAAATCATATGAATTCCAGCAGCTCTAGCCATTTGAGCAAGTCTAATAATAGCATCTTCTACTTCATTACTAGCAACCATCATCAAATCAGCTAACTCATCTACTACAACCACAATAAAGGGTAAAGTAGGATGGCTTTCTCCGTTTTCTAAATTCTTTTCTAGAATAAAATGATTGTAGCCTGTAATATTCCGCTGAGCACTAGCAGCAAATAATTCGTAGCGTTGTTCCATTTCAGAAACAACTTTTTGTAGTGCTTGTGCAGCTTTTTTAGGATTTGTAACAACTGGTGTTAATAAGTGCGGAATACCATTGTATACATTTAATTCGACCATTTTAGGATCAATCATCATTAATTTCACTTCATTTGGCTTAGCTCTCATTAACAAGCTGGTTATGATGCCATTAATACAAACTGATTTTCCACTACCGGTTGATCCCGCTACTAATAGATGAGGCATTTTAGTTAAATCAGCCATTGTAACGTTACCAGATATATCTCGGCCTAAAGGAACCTCTAATAATTTGTCACTATTTTTTACTTGTCCTTCAATAACATTTCTAAAAGCCACAAGACTTACTTCACTATTTGGTACTTCAATTCCAATAAATGGTTTCCCTGGAATAGGAGCTTCCATTCTTATATCCTTAGCAGCTAACGCTAACGCAATATCATCACTAAGACTCACGATTCTACTTACTTTGACTCCTATTGCAGGTTGAATTTCGTATTTTGTCACAGCTGGCCCAAGATTTGCTTTTGTGACTTTAGCCTCTACTCCAAAACTTTTAAATGTTTCTTCAAGTTTTTTTACATTTTTTTGAATCAAAGCATATTCATTGGTCTGATCCGTTTTTTTCACTTCATCCAATAAGCTAGTTGGCGGTAACTGATAATCAACATTCTCAGATTCTGGTTTTATTTCAAATTTTAAAGCTTGATCATTATCAGCTTGCTCTTTCAAATTAACCTTATTTTGTGTTTGTACTTTCTCTTCTTGATTTTGATAATTGTTAATCTTTAACGAATCGGCTTGATTCGATAAAGCCGTCTTATTTTTTTTATCTTTCTTTTGTTTTTTATCAGAATCATTCACTTTTTTATCTATTGAATCATTTTGATCTTTCTCGTTAAGATGCTTCTTCTTTTTTTTCAGATTCTGCCACCGATCAGTAACAAATAGTCTTATTTTTTTAAACCCTATCTGTAAGTAACTGAGCCCTTTTTGTACATAAGTTCGAACACTTTTCATGAATTGTTTAAAGGATAAATCAAAAATTAAGAAAACACTAACAACCCACAATAAGGCAATAAGCAAATAGGTTCCTACTTGTGAAAACAAAAAATAACTAATAGTGTAGAGTATCCCACCAAATATTCCACCACCCAAAGATTGGGAAATTTCATTTTTAGCCATATCTGTTATAAAAAAGCGTAAAGAAGCGGAAATAACATTGACACTCGCATCCATAATTGGAGCAAACAATTGAGCATGCAGTAATAGCAATAGACTTGCATATGCTATTGTCATTCCAATTATTCTTTTATTTTTAAATGAAGGCTCTATCCCCTTTAACACTAAATAACCGCCATATACCCCTACCAATAAAGCTGCAAATGTAAAAGTATCACCTACAAAAAATCGAAATAAATTCGCATTCAGTACGCCAATGAAGCCTAATTGCGAAGCGGCAAGTAAACTCAGTAAAATAAATATAATGCCTATAATTTCAATGGAGAACGTATTTTTATTTTTTTTCTTCTTCGTTGCCACAGTAAATAAACCTCCTTTGACACTTCTTTTTCATTATACACAAAATAATTAGAAAGTGGAATCTGCCTTTTAACAAAAAAAAGCTTATGTTGCAAGGGCTTAAAATCTTTCTAATGCAAACAGAAAAATTTTTATGCCCCGCAATATATCGCTTTATTTTACTTGTTTCTCCATTGCAGCTTTAAGTGCTAATGCCAAAGGACTTTCTACTACTTCGGCTTCTTTATTTACTTTTTGCATTAACCGTTTTGTTTCATGTTTGGTTATTCTTTTATTTTTTGTATAATCCATTTTTTCAGAAACATTGCAGTATTTACATTTAAAGAACTTTCCAGATTTACCTTCATGAATTTCCATTTTACGATGACATTGTGCACATCTTTTATTAGAAATTTTTGGTTCTTTAAAACGTCTATATGAACAACTTGTTTTACTGCAAACCAGCATTTTGCCCTCTCGACCACTTCTTTCTTTCAACAATTCACCACACTCTGGGCAAGTTTTAGTTGTCAAAGAAAAGTCTTTATAAGACTGCTCACTCATTTTTATTTCTTTAATCAATTTTTTTGTTTCTGTTTTTATTTGCTTCAAAAAAACATCTTTTTTTAATTTTCCAGTAGCTATTTGCTCTAACGACTTTTCCCATTCGCTCGTTAATTCAGGTGTAACTAGCGCTGGATTAACTAACGTCAGCAATTGCTGTCCTTTGGGTGAGACAGATAGCTTTGTCGCTTTACGTTCCATCAATTCACTACTTATCAATTTCTCAATAATCTCAGCTCTTGTTGCTGGTGTTCCTAAGCTGTGCTTTTCCATTGCTTGGAGCAGAGAAGACTCCGTCAATCGACTTGGTGCTTTAGTTTGTTCTTTTTTCACCTTGAAGATTGGATTTTCTATTTGTTCCCCTTGTATAAACTGTCTTTTTTCTTTTATTGATTCTGATTTACGCCACCCATTTTCTAAAACAACTTCTTGTTTTAATTTAAAAGTAGTATCTGCTGTAGTAAACAAATAAGTTGTTTGAGCTACTTTATAAGCAGGTAAAAATAATCCAATGAATCTCTCTACAATCATCCGGAAAATACGTATTTCATCTTGGTCCATTTTTTCAATACGGACTCTTTCTTCTGTTGGAATAATTCCGTGATGATCCGTAACTTTATTGTCATCAAAAATGGCTGTTTGAGTGACTTTCGAACCTTTTTTTATTATATTTTTCACTTCTTCATTAGCAAATCCATGAACAGCTTGTAACCGATCCTTTAGTGTTTCCTTCATATCTACAGTTAGGTACTTAGAATCTGTTCTTGGGTATGAAACAACTTTATGTCGTTCATATAACGCTTGCATAACACTTAACGTTTTTTTAGCAGAAAATTGGTAACGTTGATTGGCTTCCCTCTGTAACTCAGTTAAATCATAAGGTAAAGGAGGAAGATGAACTTGTATTTTTTCTTTTACTTCTTTTACTAAAACAGATTTTTTCGTTAAGTGTTTGACTATTTTTTCAGCTTCATTTACATCTTTTATTCTTTCTGGAGCACCACTAGTTAGTGTTGCAGTTTGGCCATTCATTACCAATTGAATCGTATAAAATGTTTCTGCTACAAAATCTTCTATTTTAGCTTCTTGTTTTCTAACCATAGCTAAAGTAGGAGTTTGGACCCTTCCTGCTGATAAGCTATCTTCATATTTAACAGTTAGCGCTCTCGTCACATTTAAACCTACGAGCCAATCTGCTTCAGAACGGGCAACTGCTGCATCATATAAATCATCATACTTCTTACTAGGTTGCAGATGTTTAAAGCCATTTTTAATAGCTTGATCTGTTTGCGATGAAATCCATAACCGCTGTACCGGTTTTTTGAATTTAACGTATTCTAAAATCCATCTAGCTACTAATTCGCCTTCCCGTCCAGCATCCGTTGCAATAACAGCCTGATTGACATCTTTTCTTTGAGAAAGCTGTTTAATCATTTTTAATTGAGCCGCTGTATTCTTTAGTGGTTTGATTTGCATCTCTTCTGGAATCAATGGCAGACTCTCCATATTCCACGTTGCCCATTCTGTTTTATAGTCTTCAGGCATCTTAAGTCCCAACAAATGTCCTAATGCCCATGTAACGATAACGTCTTGACCTTCAATATAACTTTTATTCTTATTAGTAGCTCCCAAAACTCGAGCAATTTCTTTTCCTACACTTGGTTTTTCAGCAATAATTAAGGTCTTCATATCCAACCCTTTCTTTTTTCTGTTTTTTAGTCTTAGTTAGGTTCGTTTCTTACTCCATCACTTTGTGTTCTTTTAACAGCATGATACTATGAAATAACTGTATATCGTCTTCACATTCAGGACAATACCTATTTTGGTCATCATCCCAAAAAGCTGTTAGATAATTTTTTTTAGTCTTGCAACTAGGATAGTTATTATAGAGCAAATCATATTTTTTCTGATAATCAATCAAAGCCTCATCAAATGTTTCGAAGGTTTTGATTTGGCTTATTTGTTCTTTCCAATCATCAAAAAACCACCAAGGCTCATATTCTCCTTGCAATTCTATTACTTGAAACATTTTTCTCACCTCAATTGTATTATTTTATACTCGAGTTAATTATATCATATGTCTCTTTGAATAGTTGACGGATTACCTTTTGACTTATAAAATGATAAAGGTAGGTAGTGTTTTAAAGGAGGGAATTAAAATGATAAACCTTTTTCAAAAGTTAAAAGGAAAGAGCTCACCCATTCCTCATACAAAAAAAGTGAAAAGTATAGGAGGTTTAGTCATGAAAAAAGTAAGAATGACTGCAGTAGGACGTGTACAAGGAGTAGGATTTCGTTTTATGACAAAGATGGTTGCTGATCAAATTGGAGTTTTTGGTTCCGTAAAAAATCAAGCAGATGGAAGTGTCTATATAGAAGCAAATGGTGACCCTATTAAAATAGATAAATTCATAGAAAAAATAAAAAAATCTCCTTCTCCAAGCGGAAAAGTAGATCATCTAGAAATAACAGAAGATTCTTCCTTACCTGAAAGAATTAAATTTTCTATAACTAATTGAAATCGATTCATATATCCTGTATAGTTGGATTTGTTATCGATAAAAACATTTAAAATGAAGGATAGTGAGCAATGAAAAAATTAAATAAATACCTCTTGACCGGATCGCTTTTAAGTGTGATGCTTTTTCTTTCTGGTTGTATGAGTACAGACAAACAAGGTAACCCTGAAGGCTTCATCTACGAATTTTTAGTGGTTCCTACACAAAATCTTATTCTTTGGTTAGCTGACACGTTCAATGGCAGTTACGGTTTTGCGATCATCATCATCACCTTAATTGTTCGAGTCGTAATTTTGCCTTTAAACTTGAGCCAATCAAGAAAGTCTTTAGCTCAACAAGAAAGAACTGCTGTGATCAAGCCAGAACTAGATATTATCCAAGCTAAACAAAAAGCTGCAACAACAAGTGAAGAAAAAGCTATTGCTCAACAAGAACTAATGAGTCTCTATAAAGACAACAATATGAGCATGTTAGGCGGCATTGGTTGTCTACCTTTACTTATTCAGATGCCTATCTTTACGGCTATGTTTCAGGCTATCCGCTTATCTGGACCAATTGCTGCTAGCACATTCTTAGGTATCAACTTAGGTACAAGAAATATACCGTTGGCTATTGGTGCTGGCTTAATTTATCTTGTTCAAGCCTACGTTTCAATGATTGGTATCTCCCCTGAACAAAAGAAACAAATGAAAACAATGATGTATATGAATCCAATTATGATTTTAATGTTCACCATTTCTTCGCCTGCTGGATTAGGTTTGTACTGGTTAGTTGGTGGATTCTTTGGAGTATTCCAAACAATTCTTACAAACTTTTATTATAAACCTAGAATACAAGCTGAGATTGCTGAAGAAATGAAAAATAGACCTAAAAAAGAACGAATTATCAAACAAGCTGAGCCGATTCAAGAACAGCCAAAAGAATTGACGAGTGGAAAAGTTCGTACTGATTATTCTTCAGGGCGCAATGCCGGCAAACAACAGCGAAAATAAAAAAAGATTTCTGTCCTTAAAAAAGGCAGAAATCTTTTTTTATCTTTACGAATTTTTTACTTCATTTCGATGGATTGGTAATTTTATCCTAAATATAGAACCATGATCAAGGACACTCTCAACATAAACTGTTCCTTTATAACCTGTTAAGAGTTCTCTTGCAATAGCTAAACCTAAGCCGTTCCCACCTTTATAACGGCTTCTCGCTTTATCAACACGATAAAAACGATTAAATATTTTTTCTGTGTCTTCTTGTGTCATACCTTCTCCAAAATCTTGAATAGCAATATCAACATTTTGGTTATCCGCAGCAATTGACACGTGTATCTCTTTTCTCTTAGATGAATATTTCACAGCATTATCTAAAATAATAACTAAGATTTGTTCTAAATGGTTGCGATAGATTGAAACATACATTTCATCTCTTATATCGTCATCTAAATTGAATACGAAATCAGGATAAATCAGTTTAAAGTTATTTATTGTTTGTAAAATCAAAGGCTTAATCGTTGTCCTTTCATTCTTATAATGAATTTCAACCTGTTCAGCTCTTGATAAATCAAGCATTTCTTGAACTAGACTTTTCATTCTTTCAATTTCCTGCAAAGAAGCTTGTAACGATTCATCTAAAACTTCAGGATCATTTTTACCCCAACGGTTCAATAACTTTAAATGACCTTCCATAATAGCCACAGGAGTTCTTAGTTCATGAGAGACATCTTCTACAAAATCTTTTTGTTGTTCAATGTACTTTTGCATTCTATCCAACATATCGTTGAAAACAGTTGAAAGATGAGTCAATTCATCGTTTCCTTCATCCAATTCAATTCGAGAAGTAGATTGTGTATCCTCACGAATATCATTCATTGTATTCGTAATTTTTTTAATTGGTTTTAAGAAGTTAACCGCCAATAAGTAACCAAGAACCGCACTAAATATTAAAGCTAAAATTCCAATACCTAAAATTGCCCATAAAATCTTCTCACTCATGTAGTGATAATTAACCATCTGATTATTAACTTGGACATATCCAATTAATTTTTGAGTCACTCTAGAATAAATCGGAGAAATACCTCTTATACCTTCTTTATTATCCATTTTAATTGGCTCAATCAAAAGTTGAGCAGACTTCTTAAAGGGAATATCTTTTGGTTCAGTCTCAAATAATAATCTTGAAGTTGGGCTATAGACACGAACAAATACACCTTCTTCATTCATTTTAGCAAAGATGGTATCTTGATAATTACTTGACTGACCATAAACCAGGTTGCGCTGGTCAAATTCTTCGCCTAATTCAAGAGTTGTTAACGTATAGTTCCCACTTAGATTAAGGTAAACTGTTTCTTTTGATAACGCACTTGAACCACCATTAAGTCTATTGGTCACACCGACTAAAATTTCTTTAACATCTTGTGTTTCTTCAGTTAACATAATTTGTCTAAATCCAATAAAGATAGCTACAGTAAAAATTGTGTAGGTTAAAAAGATAGCTAAAGTAGCACCAATTGTCCATTTCCATTTTAAAGAAATACGTTTTTTATTTTTTTTGTTCAAAAAAGAATACGTCACGTACGCATCACATAGCCCGTTCCACGTACGGTCTGAATATAACTATCAACACCAGGAACATCAATTTTATTTCTCAAGTAACGAATATACACATCCACTACATTTGTTTCTACTTCAGATTCATATCCCCAAACCTTATTTAATAAAATGTCTCGAGCTAATACTACGTTGACATTCTCCATTAATTCTAATAATAACTCATATTCTCTTTTTGTTAATTCAATAATTTTTTCTCCACGATGAACAACATGATTTTCCTTTTCAATCGTTAAATCACGATAAGTTACGGTTGTTTGCTTAGTGATATTTTGCTCATTTTCAATTTCAATTCGACGAAATAAAGCACGCATTCTAGCTAGTAACTCCTCAATAGCAAAAGGCTTTACAATGTAGTCATCTGCACCGTGATCCAACCCGCTAACACGATCGATAACAGAATCTCTTGCAGTCATCATAATAATGGGTACTGTACTAACTTGACGAATACGACGGCAAACATCTATACCATTTAGCTCAGGTAGCATTAAATCTAGTAGAATAACGTCCCATTTTTTCTTTTTATTTAACGCCGCTTCCAAGCCTGCTCGACCATCATAACGGACTTCTGTTTCGTATCCTTCATGCTTTAATTCTAATTCGACAAAACGTGCTAAGTTCTTCTCATCTTCAATAATTAATATTTTATTCATCCAATTCCCGCCATTCTCTTTATTTTCACTAGACTTTGCCTTTGTTACAATACCATGCTAGCCTAATATTCTCAATAACCATTTTGATTCCTTATTTACTTGTTTGCCTACTTAATATGATTTTACCATAAATTAAAATAAAATGAGAAAAATAACCACGAATCGCAGAAAGAATGCGACTCTGTGGTTATTTTTTTAATAAGTTAAGATTGTTTACAGTTCTTCTTGACCATCTTCGCCATACCAATCAAAATGGAATGTGCCAGGTCTATCGGTTCTTTCATACGTATGAGCACCAAAATAATCTCTTTGTGCTTGTATAATGTTTGCTGGAAGTCTAGCCGAACGATAAGAATCATAATAAGCGATAGCAGAAGAGAATGTCGGTATTGGTACACCTGATTTTACTGCAATTCCAATTACATCTCTTACAGCATCTTGATAGTTTTTTGTAATATCTAAGAAATAATCATCTAGCATTAGATTTTTTAATTCTGGATTTTCATCGTAAGCATCTGTAATTTTTTGTAAGAAGCGAGCACGGATAATGCAACCTGCACGGAAAATTTTAGCAATCTCTCCATATTGTAGGTTCCAATCATACTCCTCACTTGCTGTACGCATTTGAGCAAATCCTTGAGCATAGCTCATAATTTTACTGAAATATAAAGCTTTACGTATGTTTTCAACTAATAAAGCTTTGTCGCCATCAAATGAATATGGCGTTGGTTTAGGCAATATTTCACTTGCTGCTACACGCTCATCTTTTAAAGCTGAGATGTATCTAGCAAAAACAGACTCCGTGATCAAAGGCAAAGGCACACCTAAATCTAACGCACTTTGTGATGTCCATTTACCTGTCCCTTTATTCCCCGCTCTATCTAGAATAATATCTACCATTGGTTTACCGGTTTCTGGATCTTTTTTAGTTAAGGCATCTGCTGTAAGTTCAATTAAGAAACTGTCTAATTCGCCTTTATTCCATTCTGCAAAAACTTCTGCTACTTCATCAACAGATAAACCAGCTACTTTACGCAGTAAATCATAAGATTCAGCGATTAGTTGCATATCACCGTATTCAATACCATTGTGCACCATCTTGACATAATGACCTGCCCCATTTGGTCCAATATAGGCAACACAAGGTTCGCCATCTTCAGCTATTGCTGCAATTTGCTCTAAAATTGGTGCTACTAAATCATAAGCTTCCTTTTGTCCACCTGGCATGATTGCTGGTCCTAATAAAGCTCCTTCTTCGCCACCTGAAACACCTGTACCAATAAAATTAATACCTGATTCAGCTAACGCTTCACTGCGTCTAATCGTATCTTTGAAGAATGTATTTCCTCCATCAATCAAAACATCTCCTGCATCAAGATGTGGCAAAAGCCCTTGAATAGTTGCATCTGTTCCTTTACCAGCTTGTACCATCAATAAAATACGGCGCGGCTTTTCTAACGATTGGACAAATTCTTCCATCGTATAGGTTGGAAATAAGTTCTTATCTGGATTTTCCGCACTAACAGCTTCTGTTTTTGACCCCGTTCGATTAAAGATAGAAACAGAATATCCTCTACTTTCGATATTTAAAGCTAAGTTTTTACCCATTACTGCCATTCCTACTACACCAATTTGTTGTTTACTCACTTGTTCATTTCCCCCTTTAAATACTTAATGACTGTTTAATAGTAAAGTTTCTCTAGACCTTACTATCCTACCAAAAATAAGCTAAAATTAAAAGAAAGGAATACTAGAGAACGATTAATTTTTGCCATATCAAACTCTTTGTTAAGATAGTCATCTAGATAAGTTAGTCATCTTAAATAGGCTATTTCACTATTTGTGATAACTTTTTCAATTTTATAGTTTAATCTCTCTAGCGATTTAAAATAGTGTATGATTGAATCAACCATATAAATAAATTAGTTAGTGAATGAGGAGGTCTACAATGTTTCAATCTTACCATACCAATTCCGCTGGACTCATGACGAGAGGAATCAATAATCAGATAAATGACTGGATTCACGTTTCAAAACCTACT
>JAGQHW010000140.1 GCA_020431645.1 Carnobacterium sp.
ATCGCGTCTATTTCCAAAAATACGTAGTAGAGCAAGAAATATATTAATAAAATCTAGATATAAGCTTAATGCCCCACTAATGGCAACTGCTCCTAGTGAATTTTCTCCACTAAATTGAATATAAAGCTGCTTTAGTTTATGCGTATCGTATGCAGTAAAGCCAACAAAAATTAAAACTGTGATAATAGATAAAACAAAATCGGCAGGGCCACTACGTAAAATGAAGCTGTTTACTAGCATAGCAACAATCAAGCCAATTAAAGCGCCTCTTAACTGTCCACCCAAAGTTGACATATCACGTTTCGTAAAGAAACCTACTAAACTCATCCCTGCAAAGGTTGCAGAAGCCATTAAGAAGGCTGAACCAATACTTCCAAGTTCATAAATCAAAAAGATACTTGCTAATGTAATTCCATTCAGCAAAGCAAATGCAATAAAGCCAAACAAAGATGAGCTAGCTGATCTCATTTTCATTCCATTTGTAGCTAGCTTTGATACTAAAAATATCTCCGCTATAAATAAGCCAATCATTCCGAATGGGCTGCCATAAACCAAATTTAAAATAAATGGGCTTTGAGAAGCATAAAATGCTGTTATTCCTGAGATTGCTAGACCAAGAGTCATATAACCATATACTGAAGCAAAAAATTTAGCCATAGTTGGTTGCTCAATAAAGTCGTTTGTAACATCTTTTCTTTGAGTATTCAAGTTTATTCCTCCTTCGATCCATTTCGATAATAACAATATATCAATTAGTTAGCTTTTTCAAATCAGTCTTAGGACTGATTTTTAATTATCTGTCGTAACTTGTAGCGCTATAGTAACAGATAATAAGTCTGTCCCAAAGCTAGATTTTAAAAGTATATAATCTTTTGGTTGAATAAGAGCCTTTAAAAAAGCAATCATTGGACCTTTATCCCCATTAAAATGATGCAATCGTTCTTTACCAAAAATAGTTTTTAAAGCATCATATAACACTTTCATATGTGTCCCATACAAAATAACTTGGTCAATTTCCTCTGTTGATAAAGCTTCTTGTATGCTTAAATGCAGCTTATCTGTTTGTTCTCCTAATTCTAGCATATCGCCTAATACTACTATTTTTCTACCACTATTTTTTAATTGACTGAAATTAGCTAAAATAGCTTTCATTGCAGTAGGGTTTGCATTGTAAGCATCATTCAATAACATACTCTCATGAATGCCCTCTAACCATTCTGTTCGATTTTTCGTTAGCTGAAAAGTTGCTAATTTTTGAGCAGCTTTGTCAATCGATATACCTAACACTACTGCGCTGCTCAAAGCTGCTAGTGCATTATCGACATTATATGTTCCTGTTACGGGTAGTTTAATGAAACTATCTCGACTTAAATTCGTTTTGAATGTTGTTTCTTTCATTCCAGACACTATTTCAACCGAATAACTATCATTTGTTGGCAGCGGCCCAAATGTTTTAACTTGCGCTTTTTTTAGAATACTTGCTCTTTCAGTCAAAAGTGGCTCGTTTCCAGGAATAATTAAGGTACCATTTTCTTTTAAACCAGAAATAATTTCCATCTTTGCATCTGCAATTCCTGCACGAGAACCAAGGTATTCAATGTGTGATTCTCCGATCATTGTGATAATCGCAATATCTGGTTTTGCTAAATCAGAAAGCACTTTGATTTCACCTGCATGATTCATACCCATTTCTAAAATAATCACTTCTGTCTCTTGTGGCATTTCTAAAATAGTAATCGGTAAGCCAATATGATTATTAAAGTTCCCTTGTGTCTTATAAACACGGTATTGACTAGATACCACTGCTTCAGTCATATCTTTTGTTGTTGTTTTGCCGTTACTACCAGTGATGCCAATCACTTTGGGTTTAACTTTATTCAAATAATATTCTGCTAGATCTTGGAGAGCTTTCAAAGTATCTGCAACTTGAATAACTGGAATATCAGTCGGCGCATCTTCTAGCGACTTGCTCCAAAAAGTTGCGACTGCGCCTTGATTAATCGCCTGTGTGATAAAACTATGCCCATCGTTCTCACTTACTAATGGGACAAATAATGAGTGTGCATTTAATTTTCTAGAATCAAATCCTACAGCATTAATTTCGACCATTTCCCATGCATCTTCTATCGTTTTAGCATGTACAGCCTGCGCAATTTCTTTAACTGTTAAAAACATTTAGTGTCCTCCGTTTAGTTGAACTTTTAATCATTTTTACAAAAAAAGCGACTGGACATTTGTCCTGCCACTTTTTACTAGGAATAGTTTTTTATTAGGATTAAAATCGATCTGTTTGTTCAAATTTCAGTGATTCTTCAAATCGTTTTAAAGCTAATTGAATCAGTTCTTCAACTAAATCGCCATAATTTAAACCAGTATGTCTCCAGAGTAAAGGATACATACTAAATTGAGTAAATCCTGGCATCGTATTTAACTCATTAATAAAGATCTCATCATTTCCAGTTACAAAAAAATCACATCGACTTAGCCCAGTTCCGTCAATCGCTTCAAATGCCCGGATGGAATAAGAACGCAATTGCTTTTCTACTTCTTCTGAAACACGAGCGGGTATTTGTAAGGTTACTTTGTTATTAATGTACTTAGCATTGTAGTCATAAAAAGCACTCTCTTTTATCAATTCTCCAGGTACAGACGTATGAATATCATCGTTTCCTAGGACAGCTACTTCAATTTCTCGAGCTTCAATTCCTTGTTCTACAACCACACGACGATCGTATTGTAGTGCCAAGTTAATCGCTTCTTCTAGTTCTCCACGCGTTTGGGCTTTACTGATCCCAACACTTGAACCAAGATTTGCTGGTTTGACAAACATCGGATAAACTAATGTCCCTTCACATTTTTTAAATACATCGTCAGCATTCGTTAGCCAGTCTGCTTTACGAATAGGAACATAAGGTACTTGCGGTAGACCGGCTTGTTGAAAAAGCTGCTTGCTTATAATTTTATCCATTCCACATGAGCTAGCTAGTACTCCTGCACCAACATACGGCATACCAATAACTTCAAATAAGCCTTGAACTGTACCATCCTCACCATTTGGGCCATGTAGGACAGGAAAAATAACCGCATCTTTTTCTCTTAGTTCTGAAGGCTTAATTAATTTACCATTGGAGATGACTCCTTCTTCAGTAGAAAAACAGGCTTCTTTGGAGCTATTTACCAATCGCAAAGCCTCTGATGACTGAATAATTTCTGCCTGTTTAACAACTGCACCTTTTATCCATTCTCCCTCTCTTGTAATATAAACTGGTTCAACTTCATAATAGTCATAGTAGATTTCTTTGATAATAGAGAAGGCTGTCAATATTGAAATATCGTGCTCAGCACTTTTTCCTCCGTATATTAGAAAAATTTTCATTTGGTTTTCCTCCGAGTTATAACTTTTAGTCTCATTTGCTAACACGAGTTCTCTTGAATTCAAACGCTATTGTATCATATTTTTATCGATAACAATAGAAAACATTTTTGTTAGACTTTCATTTATCTTTATGCATTAAAGTCTAACATTTTCTCGTTCTAAAAAAATACCGTTATTAAAAAAACTATTTCTGTCAATAGAAACATAAATAAAAAAAGCCACTAAACAAAGGTTTATATGACTCCTTACTCATTCAAAGGCTCTAATAAAATTTCTTCTTTGAAAGACCATTGATTTTGATTTTTATCGTAATAAATTGTACCAATTAAGTCTTTCTTTGAAAAAAGTTTATTTAAGTCCCTCAGACGATCTTCAACTAAAAAAATAGGTATTGCGCACGTTTGTTGCTGCACTTCTATTTGAGTAAAAGAAAACAGGATACCTTCTCTTAATAGAGGAATCAATTGTTTAATGAGTGCTTTGGGTACAGGCTGGATCTTAGTTTCTTTTTGAAAAAATTTTTTCTTCTCATTGCATTTTAATTCTAATGACTTTGTTAGACTATCACTTAAAAAATCATAAAATTGTTCTAAATAGCGAAAATATATTTTTTTAAAATGATCAGTCATGGATAAGTAAATATAATTATTTTGTAATTTATAATAAAAAGGAGAATGTAAATGGGTGTGTGCATGAGCAACATACAATAGTTCAGATATCTCAACAGGTGTTAATTGTCTCAATAATTCCATACTTTCAAAATCTATCCATTTAAGAGCTTGGCTGGAATTTTTATCTATATTATTTTCTAGATAAGTACGAACTTTTTCTATACCACGAATCATTTGAAAACCAGTATGTGGTTCAAACTCTCCTATTTCTTTTGAGGCATTTAGTAACAGAATATTTTCAGGTGTTTTTTTTATGATTTCGTCGTAATTTTTAAAGGTAATACCCTTACATAGAACAGAATTTGTTACACCATCTAGATGAACGTAAATATAATCCGAAATCACTAGATATCCCTCCTCTTTATTTTTCTTTACATCTCATTATACTACGATTTATTTTTTTAATCTGTGTCAATTTAGTAATATTTTCATTACAACAAAAATCATGCAAGCGTTCTATTACGACAGATTAGTAACAAAGGTTCTTTTATAGTGTATCTACGTTAATATTAGTAAGTAGCTGTATAAATATCGTTACTAATTTTTATT
>JAGQHW010000141.1 GCA_020431645.1 Carnobacterium sp.
AATCAATTCTTGATACATTTTATCTCTTTCTTTTAGTTTCATTTCTTTGATTTTACTTTTTTCTTGGTACTCTTC
This sequence comes from Carnobacterium sp., assembly GCA_020431645.1. Classification (GTDB taxonomy): domain Bacteria; phylum Bacillota; class Bacilli; order Lactobacillales; family Carnobacteriaceae; genus Carnobacterium_A. The sequence goes on from JAGQHW010000141.1 coordinate 76, forward strand.
AATTGAATACTGTTCTTTTATAGCAGCTACTTTTTGTTTTTGCTTCTTGTAATTATCTTGGTTGACCCAGACCTTTTTATCGTAATTAGCAATGTCTGTTACTAATTCTTCTAGTTGCTGATTTTCTACTAAATACTCTTCGAATTGTTCATCATATCCAGTTGTTTTTAATTGCTGTTCAAATGCAGCTAAAGCTACTGCAGCATTTTTTACACTCACATTGAGTTGTGTGTTAAAGGACTCAATCGTTGTTTTGTATTGTGCCTCCAATTTTTCTAGCTTATTTTTTTCCTCGTAACTTTCTTTATAAGCAAACTCGATTTGCTCAATCTTTGTTGTCAACTGTTCGAGAATGGCTTGTACTTGATCGATATCGCCATAAATTAAGTCAGTCTGTGCTTCTTTTACTTCTTTTTCTATCTCTTTTATCTGTTTATTTATATGCTGCTGAGCTGAATGCAATTCTTGTATCGTAGAGACTAGTTGTTTTTCTTGTTCTTGTCCATCTTCGATCTGTTGTTTGGTATTTTCTTCTTGCTCAATTAATCGATCTAATCGTTTTTTATCTTTCATATAGTTCACTTTATTTTTATCTAGCACTTTTTGTTCTAGTGCTAGCTGCGCTTGTTGTTCCGGTGCATTTTCTGAAACCACTTGAAGACTGGCTTCGTATTTTTTAATTTGCTCATTCAAATGGGCTAAATCATTTGTTAAAATTGTATATTCCTGATAGCACTTATCTTTATCTGCTTCTATCGCTTCTAATTCTTCTTTAGATAAGGAATCTTTAGATAGCGTTGCTAGTAAAGGATGATCGAGCGAACCACATACAAGACACGGTGTTTCTTCTTTTAGTTCACTAGCCAATAAACCGGCAATATTTCGATTAAACAATAACTGTTGTTGCTGATAATTTTGTTGGATAGCGCTATATTTAGCATCTGCTCGTTTGAATAAACGAACTTTTTCTTCTTTTTGTACAACCAATTGAATCAGCTCATTGTACTGAGCTTGTTTCGCGACCAATTTTGTTTGCTCTTCTTTTACTTTTACTAATTCGTTTTGTATAACCGCTACGCTATTTCTAGCTTGACTAATTTCTAAGGCTAGTTGCTTATTTTTCTCTAGTTGTTCCCTATGTTTAACCAGTAATGCCGTTTGTTTTTCACTGTCCAGTTGTCCTTGGATCGTTTCTTTTTCCAAGGTGCTTATTTTTATTTTTTTTAGTTCAATGACTTGTATCTGATTCTCTTCTTGTTTTAATTCTATTATTTTTTCTCTTTTTTCTGATAAAGTAGCATACTTCTCTTCTGCTACTACACCCTGTTCTTTATTTTCTCTCAGAGCAAGCTCTATCCCTATCAACTCATGCTCAGCTTTCTTTAACTCTTCTTTTAATCGTAGCTTTTCTTTAGCTGTCTTTTGTTTTTCTTCTTTATAGCTAACTAATCGTTGTGCTTGTTCATTCTGTTTCACTTTTGTTCGTTTGTTTTCTATTTCGTTTTCTAATGCTACTAACTCAATTTTTTGCTCTTCTAATTGTTCTAATTCTGTTAAGTCTGTGATTCGTTCTTGATTCTGCTGTATGTCTTTTCGGAATCGGTTCATTTCATTAGTGTAAACTTGAATGGTTTCTTTAGAACTATCTATTGATTTATCCAGTTCAATTACTAATTGAGCGATGTCCATTAATGCTATTGCTTCGGCTAACGCATGATTATCTTGTGGAAAAATAAGGCTTACAAACTGCTCCATGACCTTATCACTTTGCTCGACATCTGATTTCAATAATCGAGCTTCTTCTTTTAGACTCATTTGAAACTCGTTCATCCTATTTGTTTGGAAAATAGTACGAAAGATTTTTTCTTTGTCTGCACTATTTGATTCGAGCATCTTTTTAAATTCGCCTTGAGGCAGCATAACAATCTGTTTAAATTGTTCATAAGATAAGGATAGTAAGTCTTTGATTTCTTGATTGGCTATCGGTATTTTCGTGGTCACATTTTTACCATGAATGAATTCAACTTTTGAATCATGCTGTTTTATCTTTCGTGAGCCAGGTCCTTTTTGAGCAGGAGACCGCTTAATGTAGTAGCGTTTCCCAGCTAATTCAAATTCTAGTTCTACGTAACAAAGATCATCATCTGTAGCAAATTGAGACTTAAATGAATCTTTTCCTCGACTTGTTCCACTTGCCTCATCATATAAGGCATAAGCAATTGCATCAAAAATAGTCGTTTTTCCTGCACCCGTTGGGCCACTAACTAAAAAGAGCGTTTTTTGATTAAACTGAGTAAAGTCAATTTCAACTTTCCCTTTATAAGGACCAAAAGCATTTAATGTTAATTTCAGTGGTCTCATTTATTATTGCCTCCTAATTTGTGTAAGATACTTTCAACGATTTCTTTTTGATCAGCTGCTAGCTCTTTTTGTTTGACTTGCTGATAAAATTTACTGAATAAGTCTTCTAGTGGCGTTTCTTTCAAGCTTTTTTGGCTACTTGTTTGATAAACTGGATTGTCATTTTTCTTCGTTACATAGTCTAAGCCCATCGCATTTGGAAATCTTCTTCGTAACTGATTCATAGCATCCATAATAAACGTTTCATCCAGTAACTCAAAAAAAACATAATCGTCTGATTTTTGAGTCATTAAGTCTTCAAATGAGCCTTTAACGACACGCATGTCATGCAAAGGGTTTAAATAAATAGGTTCAATCTCTACGCTTCCTTTTTCCACTGTTACCAGTGAAACTTGTTTCTTTTGTTTGGTTTCTGATTTAGAATACTTTAAAATAGATCCGCTGTAGCGAATTCTATCGTGTTTTACCTTTTGTGGCTTGTGTAAGTGGCCTAATGCAACATAATCGAAGTCTTCAAACATTTCCACATTAACATACTCTGCTGTCCCAATACTCAGTGGCCGCTCTGAATCAGTCGTTTCAAAACTATCCTCAGAAATATTGATGACAAAACCATGAGCGATAATGATATTTGTTTCTTCTTTGTTCATGGTTTCTTTTATTTTATTTATTTGAGCTCTTGTTGCATCTTCTAAATTTTTTATAGAGTCATCTTTTAATAATTCACGAATGTACGCATGATCTGCAAACGGCAATAAGTAGAAGTTCGTATCTTGAATCCTCACTTTTCTCGTCTCTTCTTTAACGGTTCCTTCTATATAAAGATTACTTGATTCAAATAAGCTTGCTCCATACTCCACACGCTCGTTGCTATCATGGTTTCCTGCGATAATCAAGACAGGTATGTTTATTTCTTTGATTAATCGGGTTAATACTGTGTTTACCAATGTAACTGCTTCTTTTGGCGGAAGAGCTCGATCATATAAGTCTCCTGCCATAATCAAGACATCTACGTCTAAACTTTTCAATTTTTCAATTAATTGTTCTAAAAAGAATGCTTGATCCTCTAACATAGATACTTCATTTACAATTTTCCCAATATGCCAATCAGCTGTATGCAGTATACGCACTTCTCTCGACCCCTTATCTCTATTTTTAATCTGATCATTTAGTGTCTTATCCAGTTAGTTTACCACTTTTTAAGTGCTTTCAAAAGTTCTGTTTTGGATAAGAGCTTAGTTACTTTAATCCACTTTATTTTATTCAAAAAAATAGGAGACTTTTGATAAAACGAGCGTTTTCTTTTTAAAAATAATGGTATACTAATAGCATCTTAATAAAATGGGAGGGTTTACAATGGCTAAACTAGTTCTAGGCTTAGACATCGGAGTTTCTAGTGTTGGTTGGGGAATTATCGATGAAAAAACAGGAGAAATTAAAAAAGCTGGTGTTCGCTTATTTGAAGAAGCGAATAGAAATGCTAATGAAGATCGCCGGAGTTTCCGCAGTGCAAGACGGTTAAAAAGAAAAAGATGAAAAAACAAGTGACAGTGAATTATCTACTAAAGAGCAATTAAAAAAGAATGCAAAAAAATTAGAAGACCGTTACATTTGTGAAATTCAATTAGATAAAATAAAAAATGGTGAAGTCGTACGTGATCACACGAACCGCTTTAAGATAACTGATTATATCAAAGAAGCTAATGCTATTCTAGAAAAACAAGAAGCATTTCATCCTGAAATTACTGATAGCTTCAAAGAGTCGTACTTAGCTTTAGTTAATAGTCGCCGGATGTATTATGATGGCCCAGGTTCTGAAAAATCTCCTACTCCTTATGGACAATATTTTATTGGTGAAGATGGAAAACTTAAACACGAAACGATGATTAATAAAATGCGTGGACGTTGTACCTATTTTCCAGAAGAATTGCGTATCGCTAAAATGTCTTACACGGCTGATTTATACAATCTGCTAAATGATTTGAATAATTTATGGTATGCGAAATGATAAAAAAGAAAAAAGCGACTGAAAAAGCTGTTGAAGAGATTTTGGTACTCTCGCATCTTTTAGTATAAAGAAAATTTTACTAGTTAATACACTCGTTCATTGA
>JAGQHW010000142.1 GCA_020431645.1 Carnobacterium sp.
AAATAATTTATAAAAATACTCAAAAAATAATGTTTTAAGTAAAAAAATAAAGTATGATAAAAATATAATAAGGTAAATTCCGTTTTTTTTGTTATACTGTCTTTAGAATCTATTAGATATTAACTAAAAAATAAACAGTATTCTATAAAAAAATTAGATTTGATTGACTTGAGAGGATGAATGTTGTGTTTAGATTTGGAAGTAAAGATATTGGAATAGATTTAGGAACAGCGAATACAAATGTATTTGTAGATGGCAAAGGAATAGTCTTAAGAGATCCGTCAGTAGTCGCTAAAGATGCATCAACTGGTGAAATAGTAGCCGTTGGTGAGGACGCAAGAAGTATGATTGGTAGAACGCCAGGTTCGATTGTAGCTATTAGACCGATGAAAAACGGAGTTATTGCTGATTACGATACAACTGCTGCTATGATGAAGTATTATATAGAGAAGGCAATCGGGAAAACAGTATCCAAACCTTATGTAATTGTATGTGTTCCAAGCGGTGTGACAGAAGTAGAGAAACGTGCAGTTATCGATGCAACGAGAGTAGCAGGCGCTAAAGACGCTTTCATCTTGGAAGAACCATTTGCCGCAGCTGTAGGAGCAGGTTTACCAGTAATGGAACCCACAGGTAGTATGGTTGTAGATATAGGTGGTGGGACAACAGATGTAGCAACAATAGCTCTAGGAGGTATTGTAAGCAGTCGCTCGATTCGTTTAGCTGGAGATAGTATGGATGAAGGAATTATTCATTATATACGCAAAAAGTATAACCTGTTGATTGGAGAACGGACAGCTGAACAAATCAAAATTGAAATTGGCTGTGCTTCAACGGATAAAGCAATTGAGTATGGTTCTATGGATGTCCGCGGAAGAGATTTGTTGACTGGTCTACCACAAACAATTCAAGTTTCAGCAGTAGACATAGCTGAAGCGATTAAAGAAGTCGTAGACGGTATTGTTATCGCAGTAAGAGAGACCTTAGAAGAAACACCACCAGAAATATCCTCAGATGTCATTGATCACGGCATTATTTTGACAGGCGGTGGAGCGTTGCTTAGAAATATCAGCGATGCAATAGCTGATGAAACAGATGTACCTGTTTTTGTAGCAAATGACCCATTAGATTGTGTTGCCTTAGGCACTGGAGAGTCACTTAAGCACATAGATTTGTATAAAAAGAAAAGAATGAAATAGGTAAGAAGGTATAGTGTGACCAAAAAGATGCGGAAGCTAGTTTGCTTCTTGCATCTTTTCATTTGAAATAAAAATTTAGTGGATTACTAAGCTATTTAGTTAAAGTTATGGTAAAATAAACGAAGCCTGAAGAATTAATGAGGTGATAAAGTGCGTCAATTTCTTTCAAATAAAAAACTAATTATATTATTGGTGAGTGTCATCGTTTGCTTAGGTTTAATAGCCTATTCTATTTCAGGAAATGGTAACCCACCACTGGTACAACGTATTGGAAATGACATTACAGCTACAACAGGTCGATTGTTATCAAGACCAACTAAGGTAATGGTTAATTTTATTGAGTCAATGGAAAATTTAAAAAATACTTATAAAGAAAATCAATTATTAAAGTCGAAAATTGACGGGCTTTATGAAGTAGAAGTGGAATTAGGTAATTTAAAGCAAGATAATCAAAAAATGAAGGAACAACTAGAATTACAAAACACACTTTCTGATTATAAAAAAATTAATGGGACAGTGATAAGCAGAAATCCTGATAATTGGATAAATCAGATTGTTGTTGATAGAGGAAGTCAAAACGGGATAACTGTTGGGCTGTCTGTTATGGCAGATAATGGTCTAATTGGTCGTGTGATAGAAGTGAATCCAACTAGTTCAAAAGTTCAATTAATTACAACCTCAGACCAAAACAATAGCAGAGTTGCTGCTTCTGTTTCTTCAAAAGACGGATTTGTTCATGGAATTATTAATGGTTATGATTTAGAAAGTAATCGTTTAGTTATGAAACAAATAACAACTAAAGTAGCATTAAAAAAAGGCGATCAAGTTATGACTTCTGGACTGGGTGGAATATCACCGAGCTCATTGTTAATTGGTACAATAGATGAAGTGAAACTAGACTCACATGGATTATCCCAGGAGGCTTATGTTGTACCCGCGTCAGATTTTGATGATATTCGATATGTGACTTTTATTCAACGAACAGCTGAAGGCGGGGAATAAAATGAGTGGGAAATGGAAAATAAATATTTTTGCTCCACTATTGATTTTTTCTGGTCTACTAATAGATGGACTTATTTCAGAAGTTTTTTCTAAGCAGTTATATGCAGAAGATGGAAATGTTATGGTACCAAGATTGATCATTCTTATCCTTATATTGATTTCATTTTACATTCCTAGAAATAAGATGATCACATATGGCATTATTTTTGGCTTTTTATATGACAGCTATTATGTAGGTATTTTGGGTATATATATAGCTGTTTTTCCCTTAATTATTTATATTACGACTAAGTTAAAGCAAGTTTTAAATCCAAATCCGATTACTATTGGTATGATTGTTTTTATTAACTTAAGTATCCTGGAAATGATATTGTATTGGATATATAAAGTTTTAGGTTTTACAGAGATTGATGTGAATGCTTTTATGGCTGAACGTTTAGGTCCTACTTTATTATTAAATTTAGTGTTTTTCATAGTCGCATTTTATCCACTAAAGAAAACGATAATTAAAATGACGGAGAGTTAAAAATGATGAAATCCTCTTTCGGTATTTAGATGATAGGAGTTGTTTGAGTGAAACAGAGTGTAACGTTAAAAGGGAGTAAGGATGGTTTTGTATTAACTTTAAACGAATCAGCTTCCTTTGCTACAGTTGTTAGTGAGTTAGAACAATTGTTAGACCATCTTAAAACGGAATCAAAAAAAAGCAATTCAAATAAAACCAACAAAGAAATTCAATTAGAGATAGTAACTGGAAATCGTCTACTGACAGATAAAGAAAAAGATAAATTTAAAAAAATAATAAAAGAAAATAGTCAATTTGAAATTAAAAAAATAAAATCAGACGTATTAACTTATGAAGCAGCTATTGCTTGGCAAAAAGCTAGCAGCTTACAAATGGATATGCATACGATTCGAAGCGGGCAAGTACTTCAAGCTTCTGGAGATATTCTTTTTGTGGGGAAAGTTCATCCAGGTGGTACAATTAGAGCAAATGGAAATATTTTTATTATTGGTGAATTACAAGGGGTTGCTCATGCAGGTTTTGAAGGAGACGCAACAGCAGTTATTGTTGCTGACTTTCAAACAAATGCACAAATACGAATAGCCGATAGTATTCAAATTATAGAGAACAAAGTAACTAAAAATTTGGCTATAAAAAATAATGAGTTCGCATTTATAAATGACTTACATGTATTAGCTTTTGAAAATTTAGACCAATTGAAAAAAATGCGGCCATCATTAGGTAAAATGACAGGAGGATTAATTTAAATGGGAACAGCAATCGTTATTACTTCTGGAAAAGGTGGCGTTGGTAAAACAACGTCAACAGCAAATATTGGAACAGCTCTTGCTCTACAAGGTAAGCGCGTATGTTTAATTGATATGGATATAGGGCTAAGAAATTTAGATGTCATTCTAGGATTAGAAAATCGAATTATTTATGATATTGTCGATGTCGTCGAAGAGCGTGCAAAATTGCATCAGGCTATTATAAAAGATAAACGGTTCAATGATAATTTATATTTATTACCAGCGGCACAGAATGCTGATAAAAATGATATTAATGGCGAACAAATGATAGAAATTGTTGGAGAATTAAAAAAAGAATATGACTATATCTTAATTGATTGTCCCGCGGGAATAGAACAAGGCTTTCAAAACTCAATTGCTGCTGCAGATGAAGCAATTTTAGTCACAACCCCCGAGGTGTCTGCTATTCGTGATGCGGATCGTATTATTGGTTTATTAGAACAAACACAATTAGAGCCACCAAAACTAATTATAAATAGAATTCGTAAAAGAATGATGCAAGATGGCGAACTTTTAGACGTAGATGAAATTACAAGACATCTTTCAATTGATTTACTTGGTATCATATTTGATGACGATGATGTCGTTCGATCTTCTAATAAGGGAGATCCAATTGTTTTAAATCCTAAGAATCCGGCTTCACAAGGCTATAGAAATGTTGCTCGCCGGATATTGGGTGAAACTGTTCCGTTAATGTCAATAAAAGAAGAAAAAGAACCCTTTTGGAAAAAAATATTTGGCAAAAGAAGTTAGGTATGTTATAGTATTAAAAATAAGTAAAAGCAAAGAAGAGAAAAAGTAAGTTTAGAAGTTTATAAGAGAGATTGCGGTTGGTGCGAGCAATTAAAATTCTAATCTGAACACACATCTCCAAGCTGACAGTTGAAATTTTTAGTAAGCTGATCCGGTTGTAACCGTTATATTACTAGCGTTTAGTAGGTTTGAACGTGATAAGGTAGTCTTGTGTGAAGGGGCTACAAAAAAAGGTGGTACCACGATATAGAAACTATCGTCCTTTGATTTCCT
>JAGQHW010000143.1 GCA_020431645.1 Carnobacterium sp.
AATAACTAGTAGAACATTGAAGTTAATAGGAACTTGACTATTCGATGAGGAAATGAGTCTCACCTCCCATTCTTTATACTGTTAACAACGAAAAATACAGGATATTAAATGCGAATAGCTAGATAGAGTGGATGCTTATTTCATAAGTAAAAATAATTCAATAGAGAGAAGAGCTACATACTTTATTTTTTTTCGTTTGCTGGACAAAAAAACTAGTGTTAGCATAAGCCAACACTAGTTTAAAAGGTTTTTATTTTTTACTTGCTAATTTTTTTTGTTTGAAAAGAATGACAGCCCCTGAACCAGCAAAAGCTATTCCAATTAAGCTAAACAGTCCTAAGTTTTGTGAGCCTGTTTGTGGTAATTTACCTTGCTCTTCTTCTGATACTGAAGAATCATTCTTATCGCCATCGACAGGCATTTTGTCACCATCGACAGGTGTTTTGTCACCATCGACAGGTATTTTGTCGCCATCGACAGGTATTTTGTCGCCATCGACAGGTATTTTGTCGCCATCGACAGGCATTTTGTCGCCATCAACAGGTGTTTTGTCACCTTCGACAGGTGTTTTGTCGCCATCAACAGGTGTTTTGTCACCTTCGACAGGTATTTCTTTTGCTGCTATTACAGTTACATCTAATTCAATCGCAAAGCCATCAGGATTGATAACTGTAAGTTTCCAAACATCATCAACTTTTAGGTTTAAGGAAGATAAGTCTAATGTAAAGTTTCCTTTATCATCTGCAACAGTAGAAATAACTGTTTTTCTTAATGCCATTTCAACAGTAGCTTTAGGAACGGTTACGCCGACTAGTTCTTTTGTTTTTTCAGTTAGTTCAGGTAATGTTGTAGCGTCTTTGATAACGGACTCAATACTGATATATTGTTTGCGTCCTTCTACTTTTGTATCAATGATCACACCTTTAGATTCCAAATCTTTAATATAAGAAATAAAAATATCTGTATCTGGATCAATTTCACCTAATTTCGTTGCTTTAGTGAATCCTGCAAAACCGTCTCCACCACCCAAAATAAAGTCATTAATAACTACGGTATAGGTTTTATTCAAATCTAAAGATGACCCATCAGGTAAAGTTACATCTAATACTCCATACTCTTGACCTTCTACAGAGGTTTCTGTAAACCTGTAAGTTAAACCAGAAAGTTGCAAGAAGTATTTCTGACCTCCATCGTATTGTTCATTTAATACTTGTAATACATCTGACCCTTTCATTTCAACTATTTGAAGTAGATTACCAAATGGTTGAGTAGCTTGTGCTGCTCCCCATGAAATAGTTTTTCCATCTTCTTTAACTTTTAAGTTATCTCGAATTCCTCCATTGTTCGTCATCGCGAAGTCTGCTTTGTATCCCCAATCTCTCGCAGCTTTTAACTGGCCATCAGTAATAAAGTTTCCAAGTGCGGATTCTTTGTATTCATTCACTTCTCGCGAAATATCTCCTGAAGCCGTCCCAATTTTTTCCTGGGTGATGACATCGACAATTTTTTCTGTATCTTTTACAAGTTTATCCACGTTAGGTTCAGGAGTTTTACCTGGCTCTACGAAAATGACATCTGCAGATGGTGTTTCAGCAAAGTCTTTTGTAGTTGGATTCAATTCTCCTATTAAGTTTACAAATCCTTTTCCGCTGGAAGAACTTTGAACAACTAAAGTATCAGAGTTTGTGCCATTAAATACACCATCGACTGCTTGATGATTGTGTCCAGAAAAAACGGCATCGACACTGTGTTCAGGATATTTTTTATCTAATGTTCCTAAGATAGTTGCTACATCGCCACCGACGTTGCCAGCTTCTGGATTATCTTTATTAGGAGTACTTAATGCAGAAACGTGTGCTAAAACTACAATTGCTTCAACACCTTTTGCTTTTAATTCTTTAGAATATTTTTCAATTGTTTCAGCTTCATCTAAAAAATCGTACCCTAGGTAATGTTGTTTTAACACAAGATTTGGAATATCCGTAGTAACAATACCGATAAAACCAACCTTCACGCCGTCAACTTCTTTCACAGTGTAAGGTTTCCAATTGTATGGAATATTCGCGGTTCCTTTATCTACTACGTTTGCTATAACAATCTCCATATTGTCACCATCGTTTTTTTTACTGTATTCCATAACATAATCTTTAAATTTACCAGCTTCTGGAGCAATTCCTTTTGTAATGCGATAGTATTCAGCTAGCCCTTCATCGAATTCATGGTTGCCCAATGTTCCGATGTCAAAGCCCATTGCTTTGTATGCACGAATAGTTGGTTCGTCTTGAAGCAGCCCAGAAACAGCAGGACTTGCACCTACACGATCTCCAGAGTCTACACGAATAGAATCAGCTTTTAGACCATTTTCGATTGCTGTTGCTTTAAAAGCTTGTTCCGCTTCATTCATGTATGTAGCTAATAATGGAGCAGTTCCTAAGCTTCTTAATCTAGTACCATCAGGAGCATAATAAGTACCAGTTGTATTCAACGCTCCGTGGAAATCATTTATTCCCATGATTTGTAGCGCTATATTTTTATCTGCAGCAAGTGGCTCAATTGCCATTTTTGCTGTTGAGACTGTTGCTTCTACTTCTTCTTCATTTGTTTTTGGTTCAGTTGTTTCTTCCTCTATTTTTGGCTCAGTTTTTATTTCTTCTGAATCCTCTTTCAAAACTTCAGTTGGCTCTGCTGGTTCTATTTCTACATCTTTTTCACTTGTTACTGTATCCGAAGCAGAATTATTATCCTCATTAACTACTTTTTCATCTTGAATTGGAGCGCTATCGATTGTTTCTTCACTATCAATTGTAGCATCTAATTTTTCGACTTGCGGAGAAGGATCAACCTCATTCTCTCCTACCGCCAGAACAGTAACAACTGGACTTACCAGTGTCGTAGAAACATAACCTAAAACAACCAATGATTGTATAAACTGACGCCAATTTTTCATGTACTAAATTCTTCCTATGTCTACATTAATTTATACCAACACAACAAACGAAATTTTGCTCCTTCCTTAAATAGTGTCACATTTAAATTGTACTTGTTTTTTTACCGAAGTAAAGGCTTACATCAAATACTCTAATCTAATTTTAATAAGTGAAGCGGATACATACGAATGGTTACTATTTTCGTTTCAAATAAGTTCGGTTTTTATTGCATCTTTCTTGTTTCTTGCTTATAATTAAAGGTGAATAATTTTCCATCAATGGATACTATTTTTGAAATAAGAAAAATAGATAATTGTTCATTCACAAAATACTTTTTGCATGAAGGAGCTCAAGGAAATGAAATTTTTGCGTTCGCAAAAGTTATGGACAGTTATTGGCTCCATCATGATTATTTTCGGATTGTTGTTTTTAATGGCCGAGCCCATTCAACATGCGTATGTGCGTCATCGTTCCAATCAATTAACGAATCAAACTTATATCAAGACTTCTGCTTCTGATTCAGTCTCATACGATTTTTCAGACGTTACCGAAGTGACCTTAGAAGATGTATTGAAATCTCAGTTTAGTCAACATGCATTGCCTGTGGTAGGAAGCTTAGCTATACCAGAAATAGGGATGCATTTAGCGATACTTGAGGGCGTTTCTAATGAAAATTTAATTTCAGGTGCTGGAACAATGAAACCTGACCAAGAAATGGGAAAAGGAAATTATTCTTTAGCTAGTCACAACATGAAAGATCCGACGTTGCTCTTTGCTCCACTTCACCAAGCAAAAATAGGCATGAAGGCTTATTTGACAGATAAAGAAATGATCTATGTCTATGAACTTGCAATCCATGAAATGATCGAACCCACACGTGTAGATGTCATTCGTGACACAGAAACAACATTGCTAACAATGATTACGTGTAATTACAATGGAGAAATGCGGTTGAATACTCAAGGAGAGTTGATTGACTCGTTCTCTGTAGGAGAAGCTCCTGAAGAAATTGCTGCTATTTTTAATCTTCCTATGTATTGAGCTACATGATAGAGTTTTTGATTTTTTAAAGTTTGATGAATCGGAATTTTTGTTTGTTTCAATAGAGCGGTTAACCAGTTATGGATAGATTATAGATAGATTGTACAGAGTCTTAGATGAAGAAAATTCTGTGACAGTGAATAGGGAAGAACCCTTGAATTTAGAGCTATATGTACACTGCAATTAAAAAAGTCAGCTTAGAGAAAATACTAAGCTGACTTTTTCTGTGATTTATTTTATTTTTTAGTAAGTTCTGGAAGAATATATTTATTCTATATTGGAGTAAATATACTGATAGCTCTTACTGAGCATTCTTTATTACTCGAAAAAAATTGTATTCTTAATTGCCTAAAGCTAATCCATTTTGACGGACAATCTCAACTTCTTTTAAGAAATTTTCAAGATTAGTAACAATACTATTAATAAGTTAAAAATAAAAAGAGAGCAATTTATTATCAAAAATAAATTGCTCTCTTTTTTGGTTCTG
>JAGQHW010000144.1 GCA_020431645.1 Carnobacterium sp.
CTTATTCTTTCTAAATAATATTTTTTACTTTTTTTTTGATTAAATAGTTTAGATTTATTAATAAAACAAAAAAAAGAACCTTGTTTTGCTAAGGTTATTTATATACGAATTTATCTAAAATAATGTATTTGAATATATATTTAAAGCTTGAAAGTAGATAGGGACACTTAAATTAAAATAACTTATAATTGGAAAAATCATTCAGTTTATTCTCACGGATAGCTAAATGATGCAGAGGAGGTATATCTCTTGAGTGAAAATATGACAAAACAAGATAGCATAGAGCAAAAATGTTTGGATTTTATAAAGAATAATTTACATAAAGAAGCTTGTTTCGGCTTATCCGATCAGCAATTTATCCAACTAGAAATCTGGCTAAAGAGTGCCCAATTGAATACACGTAGCACTAAATTTCCAGACATTTTATTTGATAACGGATTTATAGAGCACTTTGGAGTTACTTCTTCATCTGAGAATAAAAAGGGAGCTCAGCAAGTACGAGAATCAAACATTTTTAAAAAGAATAGCGAAGTCAATTTTTTAAAAAACTTAGACAATAATGAACAAGACGAATTAGTAAGTAACTCTTATTGTCGGGCGTTTGAAGAACACTCCTATATAAATATCAAAAATTCGATACAAAAAAACTGGTTAAAGCATATAGAAAGTTACGATAAAAGTATAGATTCATTTGAACATCGTATTTTTTTAATTCAGTATTTAGATGCTAATATTGAGACAGCAATAACAAAAAAAAATGAGTGTTCAAAAATATTCAATGCATATAGAATAAGTGCAGATAAAAATTTACTAGAGTGGATTTATAAATTCAAAGAAAAGATAGACTATTTAATCCTAATCAATCCAATATCTTTCTCTTTAGAAGTCATTAAAATAAAAAACATTCCAGAACTTCTTGATAAAGAAATAGAAGGTATATATGCACCTACCATCGGGTTTGAATCTCACAAATTTCACGGTGTAAAGTTTCCTTTCTAGTCTATATAGGCTAGAAAGGAATACTCTTTATTTAGATAGTGAAATTTAAAAATCAAATTAATTATAAAAATAGAAACTTGATTAAATAAGATTCTTAATACATATTTTTAAGCAATTTCATATATTGAAGTAAGCACACTTGCAAGTGTGCTTTTGTTCTCAAATTAAAGATACAGTACTATAGACTAATTAATTTTATATAAAAGAAACTTGTCGAAATAAGGGACTCGATACGCTGTTTTATGGATTTACACAAAATTAAGTACAGTTCAATGTGTTTACATCTGCATTACATTAGCATATAATTAAATTTGATAAGGAGGCGATTTAAATGGAAACAAAACAAAAAAAAGCGGTCATACAAGTGCGTATTGACGAAACCGTTAAAAGTCAGGCCGTAGCCGTTTTAAATAACCTAGGTATGGACACAAGCACCGCTATTAACGTCTTTTTTAGACAAGTAATCGCAGAAAATGGTCTACCATTTCAACCAAAACAAGCAAAATTCAATACCGAAACCCTTGCAGCAATTAAGGAATCGGACGAAATGGTCAAAAATGGAACTGGAAAACGCTACACTTCTGTTGACGATCTTTTTAAAGATGCTTTAGGAGATTAGTTGGTATGTTAGAAATGAAGCAGACAACCAAATTCAAAAAAGACCTGAAACGACTAAAGAAACGAAATGCCAATCTTAAAAAACTCAAAACGGTCATGCAAATGATCGTTGAAGAAGTGCCCTTACCTGAAGAAGAATACCGTGCTCATATCTTAGAGCCGACAAAAGATTATCTTGAGTGTTGGGAGTGTCATATTTCTGGACGCAATAGCGATTGGCTATTGATTTATAAATTTTACCCTTCTCAAAACCTTGTCTCTTTTATCCGAACCGGATCGCATTCAGATGTTTTTTAGTTTTTAACTACGTAATAAAAAGAGAAACAGCCGCTTACTTTTAGCGGCTTTTTTTTTGATAAGCTTCTCTTTTTTCGGACCAACAACCGAAAAAAGACAGTGCATAAAGAGCCAATTTTTCGACGCCAACGACGAAAAAAACGGCTTGATCTTGCCAAAAAAGGAGACCAAATGGACACATTTCCAGTCTCTTTTTCGGCTCAAAACGGGCACGTTTTGACCGGGTTTACCAGGGGGATTGGGGGAGCAGCGCGTCCACCAACAAGGTCGTTTGCGCCACGAAGTGGCTAGCAAACATAGAGCTTGCCAAACCTCTTAAACCAACCATAACACTAGAAACCGAAAGCGTTTTTATGTTAGGATTGGTTCTGAATACATATGAAGAAAACAGGAGGTGGGACGTTGAGCGAACGAGAGATTTTTGAGGAGACTTTTGCTGAGAGGGAACCGAAGCGAAAAGAGCCGAAACAAATCAGCTTTCGAGTGAGCGAACCCGAATTTGAAAAGTTGAAGCGCTCCGCTGAAAGTTTTCAAATGAGTGTGCCGGCTTTTGTCAAAAGCAAGGCACAAGGGGCTAAGCTCGTGACACCAAAAGTGGACCGAGCAGGCGCAATTGAAATCGCCAAACAATTACGAGCGATTGGCAACAATGTGAACCAAATGGCACGAGTTACTAATACCGCCGAATTGGATACCAATACAGCGGATAACCTAGCGTCTGCATTAAAAGACGTACAAGAGGAGTTGCAAAATGTATGGGAAACCCTTGTTTAACCTATTTTAAAAAAGGCTTTTCTTACACTCTGTTATTTATGGGAGTGAACGTACTAGTAAAATTAATTACTGATTATCAAGAAACCATTAGCTTTCTTCGTGCCCTCTTTCAAACTGAAATAACGACTCGTTTAATCGTATTTTCAACATTACTTATTGTTTGGATTGCTATAAGTTTAATCATTAGCTTGGGATTAATAGGATATGACTATTTGAAAAAGAAAACAAAGAATAAAAAAAGAAAGGAAAAGAATGATGGCAACTATTAAATTAGCACGCAGTACAAGCTGTTCTCGCTGCATTAATTACGCTGAACCGCGTGCAACCGTCAAAAGTGGCTTAAATTGCGATGTCAATTATGCTAAAACTCAAATGAAAGCTACCCGCATGATTTATGGAAAAGACGATAAAGTCCAAGCACATACCCTTATTCAGTCATTTAAGCCCGGAGAGGTCACTCCGGAACAAGCAAACGAATTAGGTTATCAACTAGCGCGAAAAGTCGCTGAAGGTCACCAGGTTTCCATTTACACGCATACCGATAAAGACCATATTCATAACCATTTAGTGATTAACAGCGTCAATATGGATACCGGTTTGAAATTTCAAGCCCATGGACAAAAAGCCATTCAAGAAGTTAAAGACGCGAATGATCAGATTTGTCTGGAACAGGGCTTAACTATTCCTGAAGAACCCGCTAATGTTCGGTATACCGCTGCTGAAAAATCATTGTTAGAAAAAGGAAAAAGCAGTTGGAAAGACGAAATCAGGGAGGCAGTCGACCATGCAAAGGCCCGTACACGCGATTTTAAGGACTTTTCAGCGTTTTTAAATGAAAAAGGCATAGATGTTAAATTGAGAGGAAAAACAATCACCTACACCCATTTAAACGTCAATAAAAAGGTGAGAGCGAAAAAATTAGGCAGTGATTATGAAAAGGAGACGATTTTTAATGGCTTTGAAAGATACATTGAACCAACCGAAACCAGACATACCCCAATCGAACGACCAAGAAACAATGAACCAAGATCTGCAACAACTGATTCAAGTATTAACCGAAATCCGGAACTACAGCGGAGCGACACTGCAACAGAAAAGCATGGAGAAAGCCAATCTGGAGAACAACTTACAAGAGATTCAACAAGTAACGACTACAGTACTGAACAGTTTCAACAGCAACTTGAAAAGCTTAGAAACAACACAGACCAACTTCAACGAGACAGCTCAAAAGCAATCAACCGAATCATTGAAAAACCTGAAAATGATCCTAAACGACCTGTTAGATCAAAACAAGAACGAAATCGCGAAGATTCAACAAGAAATGAGCCAGAACAACCATCAATTAAGCGAGATCAACCAAACCATAAACAAGACTATGGACCAAGTCTTTGAGAAATTAAATAGTGAAATCAAACGAACCAACCAAAAATTAACCTTTAGAACGGTTGCAACCAATTTATATGCCAGCGTACCTACCGGTATCGTTGTTGTGGCGCTCATGTGGCTACTCAATACCTTTAATCTATGGTAAAAATGAAACACTTATTGGAAAAAGAGAGTTTAAATTAATTTAAACTCGTTAAAGATAGCTTTAAATCTATTTCAATTTTATTTGACTCCTTTTATACTCTTGCGATGAAGAAACGAATTAAACGCTATTTTTTAACGTTTTAGCTTTTGGGTATGTAGGGCTTGCCCTGCACGAACGGAGTGAGCTAT
>JAGQHW010000145.1 GCA_020431645.1 Carnobacterium sp.
TAGTAGTTCATCTTTTTTCTACACTATATTTTAATTTAGTATAGAAAAATATACTAAATTAATAATTAAAAGTTTTTTCCAAAATTGCATCTGCATTCATAGAGTGAAAATCATGTTCATCTATAAAGATAATTTTAGAATGACATTTTTCTTTTTTTATTATATCTTTTAATTCTTCATGATACCTTGCAACTTGAGGTGTCAATAAAAGTATATTATAGCTTTTTTGTTCTAACTTCTCTTTTACTCGCTTCATAGGTGCATAATCAAGATCATAATTTAAATCACGATCACGAACAGACTTTAATAACTTAGAAAGCAGCAACGTTGCAGTTATTCCGCTCTCACATATAATTAGTATGCTCTCTTTCATATAAAACATCCTCCTTTTTTATATTTATTGTTGATTAGTTAATTAAATTGATAAAATATTTTTATATCTATATTTTTACAATAGCAGATTAATGTTTTTTTGCACATTATTAAGAACAGTAAAATATATTTTAAGGATATAGTATTGATAAGCATCTTATAGATATCTATAAGATGCTTTTTTATTAATAATATAAGTTAGATTGCCTTCTATCAATATACAATTAACTTAGAAAAGAAAAGTCTATATTTGTTATCCCAATTGGAGAGAAGAAAGCATATGTGAAAATCACAGCAATAACAATGATTATTGCAGTTACTTTTGTATACTTCCATGGTGTTATATCTACTTTTGTATTAAATGTTTCTAAAATAAATTTACCATCTGGCTTCCACTTAGAAACAAGCATCATAATAATAACATCTAATATGAAAAGTACGCTTAATACATACAAGAAATGAATATCATTAATAAATACTTTAGACAACCCATACAAAATAAGGTGTATGAGTAACGTTATTTTTGCAGCAAAAGCTGTTGCATTTTTAGAATAGAAAGCAAATAATATTATCACTAGTAGCGGCATATTATATATCCCGTTAAATTCTTGCACAAACTGATACAAACCAGCTGGGGCAAATGAAATAAAAGGAGCTATTACAATTGAGATGATACCCACGATTATTGTAACTAGTTTACCCGCTCGAGTAACCTGCTTATCATCTGCTTCTTTGTTTATAACCGGCTTATAAAAGTCTAATGAGAATAAAGTTGCAGTAGCATTTAAAGCACCAGCAAATGACGATAAGATCGCCCCGAACATAACAGCTGCAAATATCCCAAATAATAATTCTGGTAATACTTCTGTAACAAGAGCTGGATACGCATTATCAGGATTATTCAATAAAGCGTTTCCAAAAATATTCCGAGCAATTATACCAGGAAAAACTAAAAATAATGCTCCGAATATTTTAAATACGCCGACCATAAATACTCCTTTTTGTGCTTCTGCCAAATTTTTACCCGATAAAGCTTTTTGAACGATCATTTGGTTTGTACACCAAAAATATAAATTATTGAACAACATACCTGTGAATAAAGTAGGCCACGGAATAACAGCTGAATCTATTGATCCTACAGAATTTAAAAGCCAAGGGGTTTTATCTACAATATGAGCAATTCCGCCAAGAAAATTTCCATCGCCTAATTTTACTAGTCCAAGTATAGGTATTAATAAACCTAATATTAATAAGCCAACACCGTAAATGGAGTCACTATTAGCGCTTAATGATAATCCACCAATCAATAAGTATAAAACTCCTACAATGCCTATAATCATCGCTACTAAAATCACGGCTACGATTGGTGATACACCTAATAATTTATCAATATGAAAAATTTTATTGAAAACCAAAGAACCTGAATATAAAACTACTGGCAAAAATGAAACCATGTAAGTGATAATAAAAAGAACAGATATTAATCTTTTTGTAAATGTATCATACCGAATTTCAATAAAATCAGAAACAGTGTCAATACCATATTTAAAATATTTTGGTAAAAAGATTACCGCCAAAGCAACAATTGCAATTGCGGCCGTTACTTCCCAAGCCATGACTTCCATACCGGCGTAATAACTTTGACCATTCTGTCCCACGATTTGTTCTGTTGATAGATTCGTCATTATTATTGTGCCGGCTATTGGTATTGCTGTAAGACTTCTACCACCTAGGAAGAATCCTTCTGAACTAGATGTATCTACAGCTTTTGATTTTTTAAACGCATATAACCAGACTAAAGTAACCATAGCTAAAAAGCTAATAATAGGAAAATAACTCATTTATTTCTCCTCTCTAAATCTCACTTAATTATTTTAAAAAAAATTACTTTCCATAACTTTTCGCTTGATTTTCAATTAAATCTTCTATTTCCCTTATTGTAGGCATTGCATCAGATGAGCTATGCTTACTTACCACAATCGCAGCAGCAGCACTTCCGTATTTTAGTGCTTCTTCAATTTCTTTCCCAGTTGTCAGTGCACTAATGAATGCTGCAGCATAAGAGTCTCCTGCTCCAAATGTCTTAAGTACCTTCGCTTTATATGAGTGTCCGCGATAAACTTCACCTGTTTTTTCATATGCATAAGAACCTTCTTTACCATGTTTTATTACGATTAATTTTGGCGAATAATTAAACAAGTAATTAACTGTATCTTCATTTTTTCCATCTTCAACATTTTCCAATGCATCAAATTCATCTCTAGTACCAATAACAATATCTGCTTCTTTTGCTACTAAAGAGTAATAGACTGCTGTCTCTTCTTTTGACTTCCAAGTATATGGCCGGTAATCTATTTCAAAAATTACTTTAACACCATTGTTTTTTGCAATAGCTAACGCTTTCAGTATTGCTTCTCTTGATGGACTCATTGATAAAGCTGTTCCAGAGATAACTAAATATTTACTCCTTTTTATATAATCTTCAGATATTTCTTCCGGTTTTAAATATAGGTCTGCTACTTCATCTCGATACATCAAAATGCTGCACTCTTCAGGACTCTTAATTTCTGTAAACGCAAGCCCGGATTTATGACCTTCGGTATCTATTACTACTCCTTCAGTATTTACGTTTGACTTTTCTAAGTAATCTTTAATAAAATTTCCGTGTTGGTCTTTTGATAACTTTCCAATAAAACCTACTGATAATCCTAATTTAGCTGAACCTATTGCGATATTTGCAGGAGATCCACCCACATATTTAGTAAACGTCTGTGTTTCTTCCATCGGACGATTATATTCTACAGCATTCAAATCGATTGCTGCACGACCAATAGCAATAATATCAAATTCTTTATTCATTATTTTTCTCTCCTTCTTTAGCTCTGTTAATAATCCATTCGTGATCTTTTTCGTTATTAAATTTCCAAGTTTTTGTTGGACCTGCCATGATGTTTAAATAGTAAGAATCATACCCGTCTGGGACACTAACCGGATGATATCCTTTTGGTACGACAACCATATCTTGATTATAAATAGCCATGGTTTCATCAAGAAGTCTATCTTCAGTATATATTCTTTGGAAAACGAAACCTTGTTTTGGGTTTAATTCATGGTAATAAGTCTCTTCCAAGAAAGACTCTTCTGGTAAGTTATTCTGATCATGTTTATGTGGAGGATAACTTGACCAGTTTCCAGAATCAGTAAATACTTCAACTACTAATAAGTTCTCTGAGATTAGACTCTTATCATCTAAAATATTATGAACTAAACGATTATTATTATAATGACCTCTTTTTTCGATTGAGTTATCTTTCGCTGAGATTAATACTGTTTCGCGATTTATGTCAGTTGAAGGAGAGTAACATAATATAATATTACCTTCTTCAATACACTTGATTGATACTTTCTTATTACAAGGTATATAAACACTATCAGTTGGAATTTTTTCAAAAACTGTTTTTCTTGTTCCTACTTCTTCAAAAGTTTGACTACCGTCGGAAATAGTATATTTTCCTGATAAAGCAACTATACAAATTTCTTTATCTTCTAAACTTGTATGAAACTCTCCTTCTTTTTCCATATTAAAGACTTGCGCTTCAATATATTCCAATAAACTATTTTCTCTTGTAATATGCTGAAGTAATGTCACTTTTTTATTTAGCTTAAATTTGATAGGTTCCCTTTTTAAACTTGTCATTTTTAAAGCCTACTTTCCTTATTAAATTTATTCTTAAATATATAAATAAAATACCTAATTCTAAAAAAAGTATAAGTATAATCTGTTTAATGTCTAATCATAAATATCATCTATTTAAGTATCAATATCGTTATCTATTATTCTCCTTTCAATAACTATACTTTATATAAACAATAATATAATGTAACCAAAATGTCAACTTAAAAAGCAACATAATGTCGTTTTTAAAATGTTAATGTAACCAAACTAACCATAACTTACCCTTAAAAATCATAATAGAATCATTTTTTCATAAAATGATTCTATTATAGTAATTAGTATAAAAAAAATTT
>JAGQHW010000146.1 GCA_020431645.1 Carnobacterium sp.
CGTCCGTAAAGATGAAGTATTAAAAAATTTATACATGAAATTCTATAAAATCGTGAATGAAGAACCCCATACCCAAGGGGTTCTTTTTTGTGTTCCCCTTGAAATACACGATTAGTATTCAAGAGTACGGTTATCAGGTATTAATTTTCTTTTTTCTTTTCGTGTATTCGAGCCAATCGTTCGTTAAATTCATCTATTTTTTCTTTAGGAAGCATCGTTTCCTCTGGTTGAACATAGTCCTTTTTTGCCCATTCAGGGAGTTTTTCCTTGCGAACCGTTTTACCTGAACCATTAGGTTTCTTATCGTATTTTCCGTCTACCCATTCACCTGTTTTTTCAGGTGTCCAAGTAAATTCATAAGCTATAACAGGAGTGCCTTTTTTATTTGATTTAATAGATTTTATTTTTAAGTTTGGAAAAAATTGCGGTAATTCTTTCCTTGCATAGTTTAGTACATTTTTATTAATATGACTCGGTTTATAATAATCTGGCATATCTAAAAGTCGTTTAAATTCATCAATCTGAAACTCTTTTTTTCCTATCGTTCGCCATTGTTTTAGCAATCTGTAAAGTGTTTTTGCATAAGTTGAACGAATTTGTGTGAACTCAGCTAGTTCATAAGAAGTAAACTCACTATTTAACTGATTTAATACATACTCATAGTTTTCGGAGACTTTCACTTTAATTTCTAATTCACTTAAATCCTTAGTCCATTTTGAATCAAATTGACTAAATAAATTCATTCTACGTTTTAAATAAGCAGATTTCCCATTCAAAGTAGTTTCTGTTTTTTCCAAATACGTAATATTTAAAACATTATCAGATAGCTGATCAATCACTTGTTCGTAAGCTTTATTTGTCCTTACTGAGTAATTAGCTAGTTCAGCAAGGGAACGCTTATCAAAGGTTATTTCCTTAGTTCCTTCATCTCTTAACTTAGCAATGATTGCAAAGAAGAAATCCATTTCTTCTTTGCTCCATTTTCTCATAGGAATCGTGTTTAAATCATTATGATGTTTTACTACTTCATTAGCCACATAAAAACCTTCTTTCTATATGTTTTTATAATACAATAAAATCCTTATAAAAACAATATATGTTTTTATGAACCTCAAATATGTTTTTATAAGACCGTTTTTTACCTCAAATATGTTTTTATGAACCTCAAATATGTTTTTATAAGGTGCTATAAAAGGCGTAACCACGCCAACGCAAGCACTCCTAAACATTATGTTAAACATTTTAAAAGATTATAAACAATGCTTCGCGAGAAAAATGACCCTATTTTCCACCTTCCTAAACACCCACAAAACGAACTGATATTTTGGAAAAAATGTAGAAAAAATCAAATCCCAAATGACACCCAAAAAGGAGGACTTGCTTTCGCAAGCCTCTGATTTTAAAAAGATCAACAGATAAAAGGAAACCTTGCTTCGCAAGCTAGAAGAAAATAGAACAGGTCAAAAGAAGTCGCTACGCTCCGTTGACAAGGAGAAAAGAGGAATAGGTGTCTAGTCTGATAAAACTGTGTTCAAGCGATTGTTTGAAATCATTCCTTGTTTGTAGAAGGCTCACTTCGTTCGTGCAGGGCAAGCCCTACATACCCGTTAAAAACCTTTTTCCATTCATTTAGAACGCTACGAAGATCGTTTATCATTCTAACTAAAACTATTTAAAACACTCCGAAATGATTTCTAAGCCCATTTAAAGGAGGTCTTAAGGTTTTTTATCTTCTTTTGG
The DNA here is from genome assembly GCA_020431645.1 of Carnobacterium sp. Classification (GTDB taxonomy): domain Bacteria; phylum Bacillota; class Bacilli; order Lactobacillales; family Carnobacteriaceae; genus Carnobacterium_A. Next base: position 1,741 of record JAGQHW010000146.1, read on the forward strand.
TATAATTACCTTCCAAACGATTAGAAGCTCTTAAAGAAGCAATTAAGACGGTTTAAACCTTTTAACGAGAGAGTCCTCTGTTTCTTTTTGGTTGTTGTTTCTTTATTTGACTGTTTGCTCTTTCTTTTTTGATATTTTCAATATTAAATTGAGGTTGTTGCCTTTCTTTTTTCTCTCTTTCGAGAGTCTCTATTCGTTCTTTTACTCTCTCTTTCTTTACTAGTTCTTGTTTATGCTCTTTATATCTCTCCACTGTGCCATAGCGATTCATCAGCGTATCCTTCACTTGTTTTACTCTTTCAGGAAACCTTTTTATTTTTTGGAGTAACTGTTCAAAATAGTGTGTTGGCGTGTAAAAATCATCTTTATTAAAAACAGAACGAAAAATTTTATCTCTTAGATCGTGATAAAGTTTTACGTTAATTCGATCTTCTTCGTAGTGCATTAAAAAATACGTGGTTCGTTTAAAAACGTTCCAGCGGTTGCCAGCATAGCCATTCTTTTTATAGATATTTAAATTTAATTCGGCTTGTTCCATTTCTTTTTCTTTCCCTGAAAAAAACTTATATTCGTTCATCAGCGGTTTTAGGATTGTATATTCCTCTACCAGTGTTGCTTGCTCTTTTTTGAGCGCCTTATTTGCTCTGTTTGCTGTTTGATTCCAATGGTGGGCATATTCTAAGTACTCGGTCGAAGCTCCCTTGTAGAGCTTTTTTTGAGCGATTTCATGCTTGCTATCAAAAACATCTAACACATAATGATATTCTGCTAAAACATTTTGAATGGTTTCTTGATGTGATTTTAGCCAAGACCGTTCAGTAAATTTTGAATCTTTTTTTGTAAATGGTGCGTCGTCATATCGGATATTACCTCGCTTGTCTTTCATCGTTTCGCCTTTTTTATGTCTTAATTCTGCATTTTCAGCATTGGCTTTTGCCATTCGATTGGTTGTCTTGTCAAACCACATATCACGTTTGTAAACCTTTGGTTTTCGTTCCGTTATTCGTTCTCTCTCTGAAAATAATAAGTGCATATGAAAATTGGTTTGTGCTTGATTAAAATGCAAAGCAAATTCATAATCTCTATTTTTTCCCAAGAGTTCTTTTGCTAAATCGTGTGAGAAACTTTCTAAAATCTCATCATTAAAATTTTCGCTCATTTCATTCGGTAATGCGATCACTAACTCTCTTGCTTCGTTATTTTTTTCTTGTGATTTTTGATTTGCTTTTTCAAAATCTGCATAGTCTTTCCACTCAAAGTCAGTTGATTTTCCAGTCAGTTTTAGAAATTCTTGACGCTCTGGATTTGAAATATAATCACTGCGCCCTGCGACATCATTTATCTTTGTCACTCGTGAATAAATCTTTGCCATTTTTGCACCCACTCTCTTGAAAACAGCATACCACAGAGATTGCTTCTTTTAAAGAAGCGCAAATACAACCTTAAGGGTAAACCCATAAGGTATTGCGGTCTGCCGACGGCTAAGTTCAAGTGCCAGATCGTTCGTCCATCTTCGATTTCCGAGTTAAAAATAGCGCTTGGACGTTGTCCGTTTCCACTTATTTTTTAGCACCTTTTTTTGCTTGTCTTTGCCAAATTATCGCAAAAAAATAGAACTAAAAACTAGAGCGTGGTGGTGGTACAACACATTCAAATTTTCGTATCAAAAAGACTCAGTGTAAAAAGTACACTGAGTCTTTTTGTTCATTTTTTCATATTTGCTATTAAGACAAACTCATATTTTAAAATAGTTAATCATTCAGAGATAGTTATTTTTTTTGATTCAATTTTCTAGCTAACTTTATTACATGCACCCACCAAGTGTTAAAACTATTTGAGTGTATTTAAACCCTTTATTCTCTCTGCTACATTCCATAAGAATATAATAGTCATCATCATGTTCATCTTTAACTACCAGTCCTTGCGATAAATCAGTTTTCCAAAGAAATTTCACTCCGTAGAATTTTTCAACAAAATCATTAGTTGGATTAGGCATATCTGTACTGAAATTATTAACTTTTAGCCAATCCCACCAATCATTCATAGCTTCTAAGCCCATAGTTCTTACTGCTTCTAGAATAGCTGTTTGTTCATTTAATTCTTTTCCTAAATCAATCACATATTTTTTTGTTTCTGATAACTTATATCCTTGTGGCGTCACAGGTTTACCAATTTCTTTATTTAATTTTAATTTTTCCATTTTTTCACTCCTTTGGGTATCATATGTAAAGTCTATATTATACTTGAGTTTTACTCAATTATGATTGTGACAAACCAAGTTTTTACTTTATAAATACATGAAATGACATAAAGTCGAGTATGTAGAATCCTTTAACAGTAGCGTTCCTTTTTCATCTTAAAAAGTAGAAGGAATGGAGTACAAAATCCGCTCTATTCTTTCTACTGCAGCTCTTACAACTAATTTTGTGAGTTTGTATCAATTAACATTTTGATAAACTCATGATTATTTATACTATTTTTGTAATACTAAAAACAGCTAGCAAAACATTAATACCGATATACAAGACTATCCAAAAAGAGGTAAAAGTATAGTGATATAGTGTTCTATCACTTTTATTCTCCCTAATATAATTTTTTATCGAATACCAGCTCTTAAACAACACACCT
>JAGQHW010000147.1 GCA_020431645.1 Carnobacterium sp.
TTAGCATCTAAAAAGAAACTGTATTTTTTAATATATATCAAATCAAAGTTTAATTTGCTGTTAAAATCAGAAGCATACTTTCCATAAACTTGTGCATAGCCAGTAATTCCGGCACGAACATTGTGTCTCAAGTAATAAGCTGGATTTTGTTTTTGAAATTGATCCACAAAAAATGGGCGCTCTGGTCTAGGTCCAACTACAGACATTTCGCCTTTTAAAACGTTAAATAATTGAGGCAATTCATCTATGCGTAACGCTCTTAGATATTTACCAATTGGTGTAATTCTTGCGTCACCTGATGAAGCTAATACAGGTCCTGAATCTTTTTCAGCTGTTGCAGCCATTGATCTAAATTTTAAAATGTTAAATTCTTTGCCACCTTGAGTAATGCGGACTTGGCTGTAAAAAGCTGGTCCTTTTGATGTTAGTTTAACTAAAATGACCGTTATCAACATAATTGGCGAAGTGAGTATTAATAAAACAGCAGAAAATAAAATATCTACAACTCGTTTGATAAAATCATCTTCACCTGGTATTTTAAAGTCAGAAATTTCAATAATGCTCTCATCTTCTATATTCATAATATTTGGATTCACCATTACAATATTCTCAAAACTTGTATTTAAGAATAATTTCTTTTCATTTTTAATTAATAATTCATAAATTTTTATCTTTTCTTCTTTTTGTATCTGACTAGCAAGATAGACAATATCTATCTCATCGATATGGGCTTTAATATTTTCATAGTAATGATTCACAACAACTATTTTCACTTTGTGTCTCTCATTTTTAGCAGAAGCAAAGTTTTGATATGCAGAATGGACTTTTTCTTTCGTTCCTACAAGCATGACTTGTTTTGTTCCATTCAGTTTGACATACAAGAGGTAAACGATTGCTCGCCAAATAAATAAAATAAGGGTGCTAACAATTAAGGTATACACTAAAACTGATCTAGGGAAAGTGAACCATCGGCCGGCAAACGTAACAGCCATGATGGCAATGGTCATAATCACTTGAACAATAATAGTAATATATAAAAAATCAATTAGTGACTTGTTGTACAAAATATAAATACCAAATAAAATATTTAAAAAAACAAATACTGCCATAATATAAATAAAAGAACTTGTATATGCAACAAAATTATAGTCTGGAATATTTTCTTTGAATTGGATATAAAAAGAGAAAAGAATAGACAGGTGAAATAATAAAATATCTACCGTTGCTATGACTATTTTTTTTGTTTTGCTAAATTTTTCTCCTTGGGACATGTTTCTTTTCCTCCATCCAATCTATCGAACTAATGTTTAGCTAGATAGATTCTCTTCAATTAATTTTTACTGAGTCAGTAACCACTCTACTTATTGGTTAATCATTTAAAATTCACTCTTGTTTTTTTAGTTGCTTTTACATAAATAAGCAACAGCAATAGGTAAATCCAAAAAGCTGAAGAAAGATACCCGCCTTTTTGGAAGTTTAAAACAATAAATAAAATGCCCATCTTATAATTTATTAAAACAAGGTATAAACTGAATAAACAAACTAAGATAAACGCTATCAAGCCTAAATCAGATAATATATAGGCATAAATATTCCAAATAGATGGTGTGTGACCTATTCCGTTCCCCATAAATAAATGGTCTTTATTTACATAGTCCCAACTTTTTACAATTCTAAATAGTGCTGAAAAATCTTTCCCATTGATGATATCAATGGTTCTTTTGATAACGGTTTGATAAATAATATCTTTAGAAACAAAAAGCACGGCTACAAAAGTTCCAATGTAGAGCCAATAAGTCTTAACCCATTTAAATTCTTTTATTTTATCCAGGCTAATGAAGTGTATCAGATAAATTAAAACTAAAACTGCGATGGAACTGTACGAGAAGGTCAAAATAACGATTAATGTTAAAAACAGCGTCATCCAAATAGGAATAACGATTTGTCGTTTATTAAATAAATTCATTCCGATAATAATCGTTAAATAATAACCAAGATAGGAAGGTTCAGAAAAAACACTTCGTGTCCGAACTAAGTTTTCTATCGCATTAAAACTGTAACTTAATACGTCTGTTCGCGTGTATGTCCAAAAAAATTCGTATGGTAATAAACCATCAGAATATAAAGCAATCGTTATATATATTCCAATAATACCTACGATAACTGCGACGATGTTAATTGTTTTTAATAATTTTTCTTCTAGTCCATAGTTCATTACATAATTATAGAGCCCTACATTTACCATAAGATAAAAGCTTACTTTAATTAAACCTGCTAGGCCAACTTTTAAGACAAACTGTCCATTATTTAAGTCGTTAACGAAAATATTTACTAAGATAATCCCTATTATCAGTAGGAACCATTTTAGTTGTTTTGCTTTAATTTGGTAATTGCCACTAATGAACAAACATACTCCTATAATTAGTAAGATGTATTCTGTAAAAGTAAAAATGCCAAACATCCAGTCCGTTAAAGCAAATGAGCTACTTAATAGAAACAGTATAATCGTACTCCATTTTGTATTATGAGAGCCATTTAACTGTTTCCATTTTTTTAATAAGGAAGTTTTTTTCAATGGTTTGCCACCTTCCATTTTTATAAAGAACTAAACCATGGCTATTGTAACATATTTTTTATGAGCTTACTTTTCTTATTGTATCAAATTTCAGATTGAAAGTGTTAATATTTATTCGTAGCAAATTCTTAATAACTCTATTCAATAAGCCACTACTGGTTTATTTTATGCCAATAATTTCTTATTTTCAAATAACTTTTATCTAGTATTGAAAGAATTTCAAAAGAATGAATGGATTGGTTTTGTACTACTTTACTTTCTTTAAGTCCACTATAAATAGACAGCACTTGTCTTTTTATGAGTTTCTTTTGTGCTTTCGTATATTCTTTATTTTTATAGTGCCTCTCTAATTCTTTGCCTATCTTGACATAGGAATCAAATGATCGCTGTAATTGTTCTGGAGTCTGTATCGTCATAATAGAATTCTCTCTGTATCTTCTATAATAATAGAAAGCATTGACATACATCATCGTTTTTATATGAATAAAGACTTGTGGCGTGAACAGTTCGTCTTCATGAATGATGTCTTCTCTAAACAATAAATTATTTTCTATTAAAACGGATCTCCTAGTTAAGTATAGATAGACTGGAGACACAAATGTTTTGCTATTGGCTTTGAAGCTGTCTTCTTTATAAATGTGATTTTCTATTAAGCGATGGCTAAAGTCATAATATTTTTGATTAATTGTCTTTTCCATTCCGTCAGTGAAAGCCATCCCATTAAAACGAATCAAATCAAGTTGGTTTTCTTCCATAATAGGAACGATTTTAGTTAACATTTCTACATCAATGTAATCATCTGAATCGACAAATAGTATGTAGGTGCCTGTTGCTTTAGCCATACCGGTATTGCGTGCTCCTGAAAGACCTTTATTTTTTTGCTCAACAAACTTAATTCGCTTATCACTTAGATACGGTTGTATTTTTTCTCGGCTCTTATCGGTGCTGCCATCTTCAACTACAATAATTTCCAGTTCTTGATAGGCTTGATGGATGATTGAATCTAGGCATTCTTCTATATACGCTTCGACGTTGTAAACCGGTACAATTACTGAGACGAGTGGTTTGTTTTCCATTAGTAAACTCCTTTAACTACTTTCTTTTTGCTAGTATATCTTTGATGGCTTTCATTTCTCCAGTTACTATTAACCCTAAACCAAAAATAAAAATAAAAACCAGACTTTTTATGACTAAAGTGACAAAATTTGAAAAAGGCAGAGTTGGAAGCAGTAAGAATCCGATGGCTTGAGAGCCAGCCATTAAAGCTGGCTTGATCAATATTCCAAAAAATTCTAAATATGTTGAGCCAAACATTTTATACATTAAAAGATAATTTGTCTGTAAAAAATTTAGTGTAAAAGCAACAACTAAGAGTAAAGCAACGTATTCAATTTTCCCTGAATAAATCCCTACACCCATTGCTGTGATATTGGTTATAGCTGTTAACACACCTGAAACCAATAACAAATCTGTCCGATTAGCTGATTGGAAAATAGCGCCTGTAATCGTTAAAATGAGCTGAATCCAAACAGAAAAAGCTAAAATTTGAAAAGTTGCTACACTTCCACCCCATTGTCCCCCAAATAAAAAAAGAATGATTTCTTTAGCTGTAAAAAACAAAAAGATTGAAAGTGATAAACCAATTGTTCCTAGAAAGCGTGTGAGTAGTAAATAAACTTGCTTAATCTTATCCATTCGAGTCTCATAATCAGACATAATGGGTTGGATAACTGGGTAAATCACATTCGTCAAAATTTGATTGGGATACAAAGACAATTGGT
>JAGQHW010000148.1 GCA_020431645.1 Carnobacterium sp.
TACATTATACTGAATGCATTGATGAAGACGGTATTGAAACACTAAATAAAAATAGGATAGGTGATCAAGATGGTAGAAATCGCTTTAAATAATATTCACAAAAAATATGAAAATAACGAAAGTTATTCTGTTACAGATTTTAATTTAAAAATTCAAGATAGAGAGTTCATCGTATTTGTCGGGCCTTCTGGTTGCGGTAAGTCTACAACGCTAAGAATGATTGCAGGACTAGAAGATATTTCTGAAGGAGAATTATTTATCGGTGAAACTTTGATGAACGATGTTGCTCCTAAAGACCGTGATATCGCAATGGTCTTTCAAAACTATGCCTTGTATCCTCACATGACTGTGTATGATAACATGGCTTTTGGTTTAAAATTGCGTAAATACAAAAAAGAAGAAATTAACCGTCGCGTAGAAGAAGCTGGTGAAATTTTAGGCCTTACTGAATACCTACAACGCAAACCAGCCGCATTATCAGGTGGACAACGTCAACGTGTAGCTCTAGGACGCGCTATCGTGCGTGATGCTAAAGTTTTCCTTATGGATGAGCCTTTATCTAACTTAGACGCTAAACTACGTGTAGCCATGCGTGCGGAGATTGCCAAGCTACATCGCCGTCTTGAAACAACAACCATCTATGTTACACATGACCAAACAGAAGCTATGACTATGGCTGATCGTATTGTTATTATGAAGGATGGATTCGTTCAGCAAATCGGTTCTCCTAAAGAAGTTTACGATACGCCTGTTAACAAATTTGTAGCTGGTTTTATTGGCTCTCCAGCAATGAACTTCTTTGATGTTACGTTAAATGGAAATGTTCTGTCAAATGGTGCGGGTTTAAAATTAGTTATTCCTGAAGGAAAAAGTAAATTCTTAATTTCTAAAGGCTATGACGGTAAAAAATTAGTTTTTGGTATCCGTCCAGAAGATATCCATAGTGAGCAAATTGCTTTAGATGCAGATCCTAATAGTGTTGTTCACGCCGAAGTTGTCGTATCAGAATTACTTGGTGCTGAAACAATGTTGTATACACGTGTGGATAATACTGAATTTATTTCTAAAGTTAATGCCCGTGATTTTCATAAACCAGGAGAATTTATTGACTTGGCATTTAATCTTAATAAGAGTCATTTCTTTGATAGCGAAACAGAGGAAGTTCTTCGTTAATATGTTTATCCTCTAATTTTTAGAGGTAACTCAACCAATGGTTAACCCCTTAACATAAAGAACTGAGATTAGGATTTTTATCCAAATCTCAGTTCTTTTATTTTATAAATGTAATACTTTTATTATTTTTGCAGGATTACCTCCAAGAACGACGTTATCAGGAAAGGATTTTGTTACAACAGCTCCTGCTCCAACAACTACATTATTTCCTAATGTTACACCTGGAATAATAATAGCTCCGCCACCTATCCATACATTATCACCAAATGTAATCGGCTTACCGTATTCAATTACCGTATTGCGTTCAGTTGGATCTAACGGATGAGTAGCGGTATATAATTGAACATTTGGAGCCAACATACAATTATCTCCAATAGTTATCGGACAGATATCTAATAAGGTACAATTAAAATTAGCATAAAAATTCTCACCAATATGAATATTAAACCCGTAATCTACTATTAAACCAGGATTTACATGGAAATTCTGACCCGTTGTCCCAAACATTTCTTTAAGTATCGCTTTCTTTTCATCTAATTTTTGTGTTTGATGAAAAATTGTCAGTGCTTTTTGTGATTGATCTCTAGCTTTTGATAATTCAAGATCAGAAGCGTTATACATTTCGCCATTAATCATTTTTTCTTTTTCTGTTCGCATTTGTTTATCTCTCCTTTTCCATCAACTTAAGCACCTATTGAAATTTACGACTTCAGTAGTATTAACTACTCATGAAAGAACTGACATTAATTTTTATAAAATTTAATGCGTTTATTTCTGTAATTTGCATCTCCTTAGTACATAAAATAGGACTGTATCTCAAACAGGTTATTATTGGTAATTTTTTTCTAATTGAGTACTATTAAGCAAAGACCATTTATTTAGAAATAACCTACTGGATGTTGCAATCTCTATAGCAAATTATTCACTCCAAGCTACATCTATTATAGTAGCATTTTATCATTTAAATTCGTTTAAAAATACTAAAATGACTAATAATTAGATAGGAGGAATTTAAATGGTATTTAATTATAACTTAGATTACGAACACATTAACTTTCGTGAACATCCTGAACTCTATAGCGTAGGTAGAGGAGAGCAAGGTGTGTTACTGGTAGAGCCTTACAAAAGTGAAATCCTTCCTCATTGGAGATTCAAGACTCCTGAGATAGCAAAAAATTCATCTGACAAGATTTATGATATCTATCTTAATTACAAAGAGAATAACGATTTTGTCGGAATGGATATGGCGAGAAAATTTCTCCAAATGGGCTACACGAGATCCCGACGTTATGCAAATCATAAGAGCGGGAAAAAATATAATGAAAATGGTGAAGTGAAAGTCAGAGAGATTGATTTAGAAAAAGCAAAATCAGCTAGTATTTTTGAAGAGAAATGGAAGCTAGTCCGAGAAGATCAAGACTACCTAAAACTAAAAAAAAAATACCAACAAAAATACGGTTAAACTAGCTCATCTTTCTTATTTATCCTGTTAGTAAATATTAATAAAAAAAGATACAATAGGTTTGCACTCCTATTGTATCTTAATAGTATTTAATAAATTATTACAGGTATACCTGCTTCAACTTGGTTATATATTTTTGACATTACGGTTGGCGGCGTATTGATGCACCCGTGAGAACCTTTAGTTATGTGATTACTTCCACCATAGATAGATTGCCAAGGAGAATCATGTATCCCCACTCCATCCCAGTCAACTGGAAGCCAATAATCAACTGGCGTAGCATAATCCTCACCAGTTAAAGTAGCATTACGGTCTTTTTTCCAAACATAGAAAATTCCTTTTGGTGTAGGTGTTTTTGGCTTTCCAGAGATAATATCTGTTTCTAAGAATAGCTGTCCATTGATATATACCCACATATGCTGTGAACCTAGATCAACTTCAATATAATTTTCACCAAATTCATTGCCACTATCTGAATAGCCAGATCCATTGTAAAGTGGAGTCCGTTCACTATTTTCTCCAAGTAAAATATCAGCTGCTAGCGATTCTGATTCACGAGCTACATCTAATGTCCAACCATAAGTCCCCGGTGGCACATTAACTATGCCCCTTTTACTTGTTTCAAAATTTCTTGTTTTTTCATAGGTACTATATTTTGAACTTAATTGTTGGACATAAGCGGTAACGCCTGTTTTATCTACTGTTATCGAGTTTTCCTCATCAATACCTAACCAGCTTACTAGTAGTTCACGTGGTACAACTTCTTTTGAACCAACGATAGTATAACCAATAGATAGTTCACTTAATTTTTGTAGTTCATCTAATTTAGAGTTTAAAGTCTTGTTAGAAGCAAGTATAGTTGGTTTTGTGTAGGCTTGCTTCAAATCAAGATTTGAGTCACCTTTTTTAAAAGATTCTTTCAATACTTCTTCTACTTTAGATTGATCGAAAAAATTACCTTTCACTTCAGGTTGAATACTAAATTGACTATCTACTTTTACTATCTTTGCATTAATGGGTTTTGTTCGATTCTCTTGATCTAATAGTAAACTTGAAATATATGATTCAAGTTTACTATCTTCGAATGCTATGTTATTAATTATAAACTTAGCATGATTTGAACCCATTTGTTTTATTGGCCATGACCAGTTATTCTGTTTTTTCATTCTTTCATCTAATGATTTTGTAAAGTTAGATGTAACACCTATATCTGAACCTATAAAAGCAAATAATTCTTTTTTATTTTCCATTACCTTAATTTCTTTTTCTTGATAATATTTCTCAATTTTTTGATTCGCTTCTTTAACTGTCTTTTTACCAACTTCTATACTATTAACTGTTGTTTTAGGTAAAAACTGATCTTTGTATTGCATACTTATCGTAACGTAGAATATTCCAATTATTACTAAACAAATAACTGAGCCCAATATAACTGATTTTTTTTTATTCATTCTATTCATCCTTTTTCCCACATTTTCTAACTTTTTTCATTTTAACATGTTTTAATTTGAATACAAAATTTAAATACAAAAAAAGCATCATCCGAAGATGATACTTTTTAAAGATGCGCGGCAGCGTCCTACTCTCACAAAGGGAAACCCTTCACTACCATCGGCGCTAAGAAGCTTAACTGCTGTGT
>JAGQHW010000149.1 GCA_020431645.1 Carnobacterium sp.
CGATGATTTAATGGACGCATACCATTATAGGTATGAACAAAAATAGAGGCTCCTTTTTCAACAGCTAACTTCGCTTCTTCATAGGTTGCATCACTGTGTCCTAATGCTACATTAATATGATCCTTAGCAGCATACTCAATAAACTCACTTACTCCTGTTCTTTCTGGTGCAAGTGCAATTTTTTTAATTGTACCACTAGATAACTCTTGCCATTTTTTTAATTTTTCAATCGTCGGATCACCAAAATATTTCGGGTTTTGAGCACCTTTATACTTTTCAGTAAAAAATGGACCTTCTAAAAAAATCCCTTTTATTTTTGCGCCAGTTATCTGTTTATAGTTATCCCCAACCAGTTTAACAACCTGATCTAATTTTTCTGTTGAAGAAGTTAGTGTCGTTGCTAAGAAAGAAGTAACCCCACAAGAAAGTAAGCCTTCTGAAATAACATTCAGACCTGCTGCATCTGTTGCCATTAAATCATGGTTTTTAAACCCATGAATATGCGTATCTACTAGACCGGGAGCAATGCTATAACCCGTATAATCGAGTATCTCCTTACTTGTATTTGGTTTTTCTTTATAAAAACCCCCAAATTTTCCTTCTATTATTTCTAAATAACCTGGTCCTGTAACGTTATTTTCGAGAAAAAATTGTTCTGCAAAAATATATTTTGACATCACTTTTTCCACCTCTGATTTTTATTCATACTACAACTGGAACACAAAAAGGGGAATAAATTCCCCCAATTAGTTTTTAGAATAATCCTACTAAACTACCAAGCAAACCAATTAGAACAGTCATTCCGATTAACGTTAAAGGAGATTTTCCTTTTTTCAGTAACCAATAACAGAAGAATGTATACGCTAATGGAAGTAATTTAGGCATGATTTGGTCAATAACACCTTCTTGAATATTAACTGGAATTTCACCAGCTTGAATAACTAAGCCCAGTTTAAAGTTAACATAAGAAGCAACTAGAGCACCAACAACAGCCAAACCAACAATAGAAGCTGCACGAGAGATTTTCTTTGTGCCTTCTTTTAATGAAGAAATAGCTTTTGTACCTGTATTGTAACCATAGTGCATTAAGAAGAATCTTAAGCCAAAGTGAACAATATTAAATGCAATTAAGAAAATAATTGGTCCAGCGACGTTTCCTTGTGAAGAAAGTGAAGCCCCTATTCCACCTGCAATCGGTAGAAGTGTGAGCCAGAACATCGCATCGCCAATACCACCTAAAGGTCCCATTAAAGCAACTTTGATACCACGAATCGTTGCTCTGTCTTCTTTGTTTTCTTCCATTGCGATGATAATTCCTTGAACAAACGTTACTAAGAATGGGTGCGTATTAAAGAACTGCATATGATCTAACAAAGCAACTGAAAGGTCACCCTCATCTTTGTGGATTTTTTTCAAGCCAGGTATCAAACCAAAAGTCCAACCACCACCTTGCATTCTTTCATAGTTAAACGAAGCTTGTAAAAGTAGAGAACGCCAAACCATTTTATTCAAATCTTTTTTAGTAATCACTTTTTCAATTGTCGGATCATTGTACGTATTTTTAATAAAATCTTCTTTGTTTACTGTTGTCGTTATCTCTTTAGATGCCATCACTGTAGTCCTCCTCTTCGTCAATACCACTAGCTACAACAGGCGTAGCCTTTGGAGTGTTTCCTTGGGACATGTAGTCGTATCCAGCAATTGCAACTGCTAGAATAGCTACAGCTAGAATCGGTAAGTTTAAATAGGCTGCTGCGACAAATCCCATTGCGAAAAATGGAGCATAAGACCATTTGAACATGATTTTAAGTAACATTGCAAAACCAACTGCTGGCATGATACCACCTGCAACACCTAAACCACTGATTAACCAAGCTGGCAATAATCCAACGATTCCTGCTGCTTGTTCTGCTCCGAAATAAATAGGTAAGAATGAAATAATAAAGAAGAAAATGAATAGGAATAAAGGCCCCATATAATTCAGACGATCAATGGCTTTTGTATTGCCTTCCATAGCGTACGTATCCATTTTGTGCATAATTGGAGAATAAGCTGTAAATAATAATGTAATAAGAGCTTGTCCTGCAACTGCGAAAGGAACCGCAATTCCGACAGCTACTTCTGGTGCTTGACCTGATAAGATAGCGAAAGCTGTACCAATAATTCCACCAATTACAACGTTTGGTGGTTGAGCACCAGCAAGTGGAACCATTCCTGCCCAAACAAGTTCTAATGTTGCACCCGCGATTAAACCGGTTGTGAAATCTCCTAATATAAGTCCTACAACTGCCCCTGTAACAATGGGTCTGTGTATATGTGTTAAGCCGTTAAATTGGTCAATTCCGGCAATTCCAGCCCATAGGCCAATCAGTAATGCTTGAATAAACATGTTGTTTCCTCCCTTATCTTTTTGCTAGTTAGATTTTTGTCATTAAATCGAAACCACGTTCATTGGGTATGCCTTTTACTTCTAGCTTAACTCCTAAAGCAGCAAGTTTTTTAAATATAGCAATATCACTTTCATCGACAGATACTACTGGAGAGATTTGTTTCTTTCCTTCAGAAAAATGTAAATTGCCAACATTGATTTCTTTTAATGGTACTCCTCCTTCGACAAGTCTCAATGCATCTTCGGGTGTCCGCACAACAAGTAAAATCTTCTGGTGAGGTGCAGCTTTATCAATAATGCGAATGGTTTTTTCAATAGTAAAGAAACGGCTTTGAGCTGTTTCTGGTAGGACCATGTCCATTAAGTTTTGTTGGACCTCGTCTGTCGCTACTTCATCGTTAGCCACAATGACTAAATTTGCCCCTAGGGTATTGGTCCAAGTCATTCCGACTTGACCATGTATTAAACGGTTATCAATTCGTGTTAATAAAATATTCGGTGTTCCCATAGATCATTCCTCCTATTAGTGTTGGTTTTTATTCGCTGTAATCGTAAATCGTTACACCTTTAACAATACGGTTAACCGTTCCAGTTGGTGATGGTGTATCTGGTTTATTTCCTATTTTAATAGAGGAAAGCAGTGAAACAGTTTGACCATAGATCACATACGGTAGAGCTAGGTATGCATCTGGTACATCTTTGCATTCTTTACCAAATGAGAATGCAGCACCATCAAAGTTTTGTTCTCCTGTTGTTTCAATTGCAATAACTGATTGAGCAATACCATCTAATTTTAATTCTTTTAAAATATCTAAATCATATTTACGTGTGTAAGCTTGATTGGAAACAAATACAAAAACCAATGCTTTTTCATTTACAAATGATTTTGGTCCATGTCTAAATCCTAATGATGAATCAAAAGCTGTCACAACTTTCCCTGCTGTTAACTCAAGTACTTTTAATTGTGCTTCTCTTGTTAAACCTTCGAGACTTCCTGAACCTAAATAAATAATACGGTCAAAATCACCATCAATCACTTCTTGAATTTCTGATACTCTCTCAACAACTGATGAACCCATTTGACGAATCGTCTTAACATAAGCTGCTTTTTCGTCTTCTTTCGCTGTATCAAAAACCAATAAGGCAGTTAGTGTCATACATGAAAAACTTCCTGTCATAGCAAAACCTTGGTCATTTGAACGTTCAGGCATCAATAGCAACAAGTTATTTTTATCGCCCTTTGCTCGTTTTGCTAATTCGCCTTCTTTGGCACAAGTGATGGTTAGTTGATAGAAATCTTTCACTATTTGTTCGCCTAACTCAACACTGGCTACACTTTCCGGGCTGTTTCCACTTCTCGCAAATGAGACCAATAACGTTGGTACATCTGATTTAAAAAACTGATACGGGTTAGAAACCAGTGTTGTTGTAGGTACAGCCGCTAAATCCCATTGTTTTTCGTCAATTTTACCTTTTAAATAAGGAGTAATCGTATCTCCCACATAAGCAGAAGTACCTGCTCCTGTGAAAATAACGCGCATATTATCATGTTTTGTTGTTAATTTCTCGAAGAACTCTTCTATATCTTTTTTTCTTTCTGTATAAGCTGTGTAAGCTTCCTCCCATAAGTCAGGTTGTTGTGCAATTTCTCTTGTCGTAATCGTTGCACCTAAATTTTCTAATTCTTCTTCATTTAATGTGAACAAGTCTAAACACTCCTCTTTATATTCCGTCTTCCATTTCTGAATCGACGCTATTTTTTTTCTTTTGGATAAACTCTTGTAACCCA
>JAGQHW010000014.1 GCA_020431645.1 Carnobacterium sp.
CTTTTGTTCTTTCAAAAACTTAGCTGTATCTAAGAATACTTGTGAAAATTCTCCTTGTTGATCATCTGTTCCCAGATAAGGTGCAGATACTTGCTCTTCACTCGTCAACCAAGTAGTGGCTTTCATTTGTTTCATAGCTTCTTCGGGTGTGATATCTAGCTGTTTCGCAGCTGCTTTAGCTGCCTCTTCAGGAGATTCACGATAAAAACGAACAGCTTCATCAAGTGCACGAGTATAATCAGATACTAATTCAGGGTATTTCCCAGAAAAATCTTTGTGCACAACATCAATATTTGCTGTCATGTAGCCTTTATCAGCCAATACTTTGCTATCGATGATAACATCTCCTGATTTTTTTAATTCAGATAACGATGGCTCCCACGTATAGGCCGCATCAATATCGCCTCTTTCCCAAGCAGCGAAAATACTACTTGTTTCCATGTCAAGAAGTTGAATGTCTGATTCAACACCTGCATCTTGCACGGCTTTCAATAGGCTATAATGAGACGTTGAACTAAAAGGGGTCGCCACTTTCTTACCGGCTAAATCCTTTACTTCTTTGATACCAGATCCTTTTCTCGCAACAAGAGCTTCATTTGATCCTAAAACTTCATGAATCCAAATCAATTCAACCGGAATACCTGTTGCTAATGCAACAACCGAGTTGGTATAACCCATTTCAGCAAAGTCAATACTACCTGATGATAAAGCTTGATTTGCAGCTACTCCTGAATCAAAAAATAAGAACTTTGTCTCGATGCCTTTATCTTCAAAATATTGCTTGAAAAACCCTTTTGAAATAGCGACCTCTTTATCATTTGGAACACGGATAATTCCAATGGTGACTTCTTCAGGTAATGCATCATTAGCTTCTTCTTTTGAAGAGCTACAACCTGTTAAAAAAACGATAACAACTGCTGTTAGAACAAGTGAGAATAATTTATAGTGTTTTCTTAATTGTTTCATATTAGTGTTTTCCCTTCCAAAAGACAAGTTTAGTTTCTAGTTTTCTTAGGCCCCAATCTAGTAGCACACCCGTAATTCCCATGATAATAATTCCAATGAACATAATATCACTCTTCAAATATCGGGAAGCATCAATAACCATCCAACCAACACCAGATGTAGCTGCAACCATCTCTGCAGAAACAAGAGTCGTATAAGCAATTCCGATTGCTGTTCTCAAACCTGTAAATACTTCAGGCATACTTGCTGGTAAAACTACTGTAAAAAAGATATCTTTTTTAGATGCGCCTAGTGATTCTGCACTCAATAAATAATTTTCATCAATAGTCGATACTGCAGAAACACAAGAAAGATAAATAGGTGCAAAAGCTGCTAAGTAAAGCAGCGTTATTTTAGAAG
This sequence comes from Carnobacterium sp., assembly GCA_020431645.1. GTDB lineage: Bacteria > Bacillota > Bacilli > Lactobacillales > Carnobacteriaceae > Carnobacterium_A. The sequence goes on from JAGQHW010000014.1 coordinate 1,366, forward strand.
ACTCATCAATTCCGAGCCATAAGATTAAAAATGTATAGTAAGCTAAAGGAGGCAGTGGACGATAAAATTGAACAACGGAATCTATAACTGCACGAAATCGTTTAAAGTAACCACTCATTAAACCTAACGGAACAGCCGTAATAAACGCTAAAGAGGAAGCAATAAATAACCGGTATAAACTGATACCTACATGCGACCATAATGGGATTCCATTGTACCCATTTTGCATGACATCTATAAAAGAACCAATCACTTGCTCAGGAGAAGGAACTAATCGTGAAGAAACTAATCCAAATTCGGTGACTAAAAACCAAACAAGAAAGATTGTTCCCCAAGTAGCATACGTATAGACACGAAAATGCTCTTTTCTTTTCATTTTTTTCATTATTCACCAACTTTTATGATTTAGTTATTCTTTTTTTAAATTAATAAAAAACAGAATAAGGCTGGGACATAATGTCCTAGCCTTTTCTTGCCTGTTCAAACTTTCATTTCAGTCTGTGTTGTATGTTTTGATTAAACCCACGCATAGTCTGTCATAATTGGTTTACGATTTAGACGTTGGTCATTGAAATATTCATACATGCTAATGCCCAAGAATGAACCCATTACATTATAAATATTTTCATATCCCATCAGATTCAGCGCTTTAACCATATTGTAGCTACGTTGACTTGATAAGCAGTGAATATAAACCGGTTGGTCTTTTGGTATTTCATCTAAACGGTCACGGAATTGGCTTAGTGGAATATTTATAGCGTTGTTTAAATGGCTTTTTGCATATTCGCCTTCTTCACGTGCATCAATAATAAACGCATCATTTTTAACTAATGATCTCACTTGTGTAACAGGAACTTGGTTGAAATCGCCATTCAAGACATTTAATCCGACTAAAGCAGCCATATTAACAACATCTTTTGCTGTACCAAACATTGGTGAGTAACACAATTCTAATTCTTTTAAATTTTCTAAGTCACCATGCATCGTAATCATAGTTGCAATAACATCGATTCGTTTATCAACGTTTCCTTGACCAATTGCTTGTGCACCTAAAATACGACCTGAAGGATTAGCAAAAATTAATTTGAAGAATAACGGTTTAGCATCTGGCATCAACCCAACCATGTCTTTAGGAATCACATAAGATGTTAAGTAATCAATGCCTTCTGCTAGACATTGTTTTTCAGTTAGTCCAGTTGCAGCTGCATTCATATTGAAACATTGAACAACAGAAGAACCGATAACACCCGTATTGCGATGTGCTTTGCCATACATATTATCCGCTGCTGCACGTGCTTGACGCTGAGCAGGACCAGCTAATGTCAAACGAGTTGGTTTCATTGTAATTAAGTTTGTAACTTCAATTGCATCTCCTACTGCATAGATATGCTGATCTGAAGTCTGGTAATGTTGATTAACTTTGATTCCGCCTGTTGTTCCGATTTCAAGTTCAGCTTGTCTAGCTAGGCTTGTTTCAGCTAGGACACCAATGGCCATAATAACGATTTCGGCTTTAATTTCTGTACCAGATTGTAAAATGATTTTATCGTCTTTTACTTCCGCTATTCCATCTTCTACAAATAAATCTACCCCATGGTCCATAACTTCTTTGTGTAAAATTTGAACCATATCGTAGTCAAATGGTGCCATAATTTGATTCGCTGCTTCAACTAATGCAACATTCTTATTATCCAGTTTTAAATTTTCTGCTACTTCAAGACCAATGAATCCTCCACCGATAACAACAGTATCTTTAACATCATTTTCTATTATATATTTTTTAATTCTATCAATATCTGGAACGTTACGAACAGTGAAAACATGTTTTTTATCGATACCTTTAATACTTCTTGGTAAAATAGGATTTGCACCCGGTGATAAGACCAATTCATCGTATGGTTCTATTTTTTCTTCACCAGTTAATACATTTTTAACAACAATAGTTTTTTCAACTTTATTAATAGACATTACTTCATGATTTACACGTGCGTCAATATTGTATTGGTTAGCAAATCCTTCTGGTTTCATTAAAACTAAATCTTCTGCTTTTTCTACGATACCACTTAAGTGAAAAGGTAAGGCACAGTTAGAAAAAGAAACGTAAGGACCTTTTTCAAACATAATAATTTCTGCTGTTTCGTCATTTCTGCGAGCTCTTGCCGCTACTGATGCTCCACCAGCAACGCCACCAATAATTAATAGTCTTTTACCCATAACTAAATTCCTCCTATAGTATCCATTTTTTTGCTTAACTGTTGATTTTCTTTCCAAGAATATTTCCTGACCAGCCACCGATAACCATAACGATTAGGAATATCCACCCTGATAAAGAGAAGTTTGCAATTGGCGTATACAATGCTCCAACGTTACAGCCATTAGCTAGTCGAGTACCAAATCCCATAGCAAATCCACCCATAGCGAAAAGTAATACATCTTTAAAACTAATTTTTAATTCTGACACAAATGTTTGAATAAATTTACCTGCAGTTAAAAGATAAATGATCGTACCTAAAACAATACCTAAGTTCTGTACAGAAACCCCATTCTCAAAGAATGGTTGGATAAATCCGTCTGGTTTCATTTGAGCAAAAGAAGCTAAAGAATCAGCTGAAACTCCAAAAATCATTAAGAATTTACCAAACCATAAACCGTAAGGCGTTGATGCTCCCCATCCAGAGTGAGTCACTCCCATTAATAAGGCAAATAGTATGGTAATCCCTACAGCTCCTTGTACGAGTGACCACGGTTTTATGAACAGTCTACTATAAGTCGCTTCACTTAATAGCGCATAATCTTTAGAATCAAAAGGTACTTCTTCTTCTTGCATTTTTTCTACTGAAACTCCCGTAAATGTATTCTCTCTCTTTCTTTTTTGTTCGTATTTATAAGAAAGAGCAACAACGATAAGAGCAAAAAGACCCGTTAGAATAACCGCACCTAGATAACCGCCCATTCCATCCCATAAAAACAAGTCTGGAAGATAGACGCCTTTACTGAACAGTTCACCTGTTTCAGTAGTAAACCAAGACTCCGTAACAATACTAGCTGTATTTTGTGTTGGGAATCCTAAAAACACTCCCATTGCAAAGAAAATCAGACTAATAAGAGCTCTTGGGAGCGCAGTAACAAGGTCAGTAAGAACACCTGATGCACAACAAGATGCAAAACTCATACCAAATCCGAAAAGAAGACCACCTAATAGTAAGCCTAAGTTAATTGGATTAATCCAAAGACCAAAAGTGGTTACATCTCCTTTGAAAAGTAATGCTGCTGTAATAATAGACGAAATAAAAAACATAAACATAAGAGTTCTCATTAATTTAGTAGACCCTGTCTTAAAGGCCCGGTTCACACTTCCTGCAAAACCTGTATACGATCTTGATAAAACATATCCTAAACCCATTCCAACAACTAATCTAAAAAATAATATATCTGATACTAGTTGACTCTTTCCTATAACAAAAATGAATATAATGGCAATAAATCCTAAAATTCTTTCTACTTTTTTCATTGGTTCCTCCAGTTAAGATAGATTATTTATGATATCAAACAAATAAAAAAGGACGGCTTATTAAAATTTTTAACCGTATTGTATTGAGTCCATACAATCATTGATTGCTTCTTATCAAATGATTCGATTTATTTCTTATTTCATTAACAGACAGCCACACTCCTTGTGCAAAAATTCACTTAATCGATTAAATTTATTATATCCTTTATGACATTGTTTTGGAAATAACAAAGTGCTATACTTGCATAACTAAAAGGAATAGCTTGTTCATTTTTTTTCATACTTTAATCGTACAACAACTTTTCTTAAAGAAGGATGATTCAATATGATTGATTACAGATATAAAACTTTTTCTGTTTTAGCTGATATTTTAAACTATACAAAAACAGCTGAATTTTTAAACTTATCTCAACCTGCCGTGACAAAACACATTCAGTACTTAGAACATTATTTAGAAACGCAACTTTTTTACTATGAGCACCGTAGATTAACATTAACTGAAAAAGGACGTTATTTAAAAAAAGAACTTGACATCATTGAACAAGAAACTAGTCAAATAAAAGCTGAATTGATAAGAGATAGTACTCAAAAATCTCTCTCTGTCGGTGCAAGTTATACTATTGGTGAGTATTTTATTTTAGATAAGTTGCAGCAATTTTCTTTAACTGAAAAGAATACTAAAGTTGATTTAACTGTTAACAATACTAAAAATTTATTAGAATTACTCGACCAAAGAAAAATAGATGTTGCTTTGATTTCGGGTCCTCTTGATGTTGATCACTATGATAGTAAAGTTTTCTTTGAAGACTCTATTGTCGCTATTTGTTCACCCGAACATCCTTTAGCTGGCTCAAAAAATAGTCTGTTTTCAGATTTAAAAAATGAAAAAATACTACTTCGTGAAAAAGGTTCCGGTATTTTCAGTGCTTTAGTGCAATCTCTTTCCAGAAATCATTTATCATTAGGTCAATTTTCAAGATGTGCAAGCATTGGCAATATTCATTTAATTAAAGAATTGGTTAAAAAAATTGAGGGAATTAGTTTTCTTTACGCTATTTCTATTGCTGACGATCTTGCAAAAAAGTCACTCAGTACTATTTCATTAACGGATTTTTCAGAAACTCAATCCTTTTTTCTGGTCTCTAATAAAACAGACCACCCTAATAAACTACAAAAGAAATTCGAACAGATTTTTTTAGAGAAAAAAGTTCATTAATTACATTTCAGACCTATTTTCTTCTAATAAAATGATTAGAGGGAGATAGGTCTATTTAGCGGGCTAATTTTATGGTACTATCTGGCTAAGGTCTATTTTTTAAAAAAGAGGAGGGCTTTTTTGTTAGATAAAACCGTTCCGTACGCAGAAATTTGGATGACTCGGTTGTTAGAACTACCCGTTACTAAGCACCACTTGCCTCAAGGCTTTGACTTTGTATTTTATCAAGAAGGGGATGAAGTTGAATGGGCTGCCATTGAAACGGCTGTTTCTGAATTTGAGGATACAGTCCAAGCATTAACCTATTTTGGAGAAAAGTTTGCCCCTCACTTAAAAGAATTAAAAAAACGAATGCTGTTTGTTGTAAATTCCTCGGGAGAAAAAATAGGGACCTGCTCGGCTTGGTGGAAAGAAGCACCTAATAAAGACCGTTATCCACTGGTTCATTGGGTTGCTGTGAAACCTGGCTATCAAGGAAAAGGGATTGCAAAAGCTATGCTGACCCATACTCTCACACTATTACAAGATCTTGAACACACTTCTCCTATTTATCTCCATACACAAACGTGGAGTCTTGTTGCTATTCAACTATATCAACATTTTGGATTTGACATTTCAAGTAAAGACTTAGATGGAAACTTTTATCCCGATTACGAAAAAACGTTAGCTATTTTAGCTGAGTTGAAAAAGACAACGTAACAGCTAGAGTCGTTTGAATAGTACAGCGAAAAAAGGAGGGAAATTTTTATAGAAAAATCAGTTAAGTTAAACAAGCTACCTTTTACCGGTAGCACGCTAAAATGGATTGCCATCTTCACTATGTTCATCGATCATATTGGCGCTTTTTTAATTGAACCTTACTTAATGAGTCAGGGAGTAACTAGTGTTTCACTATTTTTAGCAAACGAGTTGCCTCAAGGTAGCGCTTATTCTTTATTTTATCAACTATATGTAGTTTTTAGATTGATTGGAAGAATATCTTTTCCTATTTTTGCCTTTCTTCTTGTAGAAGGATTCCTTCATACCCATCACTTAAAAAAATACATTAGTCAATTAGGACTATTCGCCCTGTTATCAGAAATTCCATTCGATCTAGCAAGTAAAGGTGTTTTACTCGAATTTTCTCATCAAAATATTTTCTTTACATTATTTATTGGTCTTTTATGTATCGCTAGTTTTGATTCGTTCGATAAAAAACAAGATAGCAGATGGATCATACTTCTTTTAGCACTCTTGGTTAGTGAACTTTTAAAAGTAGATTACTCTATAATCGGTGTATTAAGTATCTTTATCTTTTATTATTTTCATGACCGTGTTTTATTGAGAACACTTTTGAATGGACCGTTATTTTTAATGAATCTTACAGCTATTTTTTCTTTTATTCCTATCCAACTTTATAATGGAAAAAGAGGCAAACAAAATAAAGCTTTCTTCTACCTTTTCTATCCTGGTCACCTTTTTTTATTGTATCTCATTCGAATGATTTTTATTGCCTAGTTTTAAGTAACAACAAAAGACTCTTTTAAGGAGGAGCATTTATGGAGAAAAAAATGTTTTATATTCTTATGCCTATCTATCTCATCCCATTACTATTCTTTTCTTTTTTTGTGCCACGCTACTTTTCTGAGACATTTTTTTTATTAAGTTGCTTACTATTAACTTCTATAATCAGTCTATTGATAAAAGGTGCTTTTGTTTATCGAAAAAAAAGTAAAGGATGATAACATACTATCTTAAACTCAATAACGTTATTCTTAAACATTCTGTTGATTGATGGATTGAAATTCTTATGGAGTCTAAATCTATCAATCTCCTTTTGATTATCCTAGATACTCAACAGTCGTCGTTCCCCAACCAAAAATATCTCCTAAAAAGCCATAAACAATAAACAAATTAAAGGCTATACAACAAACACATGCTAAGTAAATTAGCTTATATGTCGTGTTTGTTTTTTTATTTCTATTTATCAAAATAGGAGAAATAACTAAGCCAAGAGGAGCTGTCAAGAAACTTAGAAAAGTTAAAACCAATAAAATCAATCCTTCATCTTTGATAGTTACATCTGATTGACTGTTATTTTCTATCTCACTTTCTTTTATGTTGGTTTTATTTTTTAGTTCTTGATTTCCTTTTAGTAATTCGTCAATTGAAACGTCATAGTATTCACTCAATTTCACTAAATTATCCAAATCAGGGTAACTATTTCCATTTTCCCATTTTGAAATGGATTGTCTTGAAATAGCTAAATGATCGGCTACATTTCCTTGCGAAAACCCCATATTCATTCTACTTTTTTTTAATCTCTTTCCAAGATCCATAGTTTCCACCTTATCTTTTGCTTTTTTTCTATCATACCTAAATAAGACGCTCTTTGCCATTAATTATTAGTTTATATTCAACTAAATCTCTTTCCCATCATCTGTGCAACTACTGGTTGCTAACATGTAAACGAACGCGTTCTAGTATTTATTATAATAATGGTTATACTTAAATCATCATAATAAGGAGGAAAGTAAAAATAGGAAAAACGTTAAACCAATCTATTAAAAATTGAGCTGCATAATAAGAAAGGATGAGTGATGTGAAAAAAACGTCTATGTATTCATTAATTCTATTAAATACCCTAGCTATTTTCACTTTATTGGGTTGTGGAAATGGTTCTAGCGAAACGCTAACTAATGAGAACGATAAAAATAAAGAAGGTATAGAGGTCGTTTTAGAGAAAACGTTTCATGCACCTGATAGGGTACTATTATCCAAACTTTACGATTCTGATAATGCCACGATTATTAACCAAGATGAACAATCAAGCACTTCTTCTGTTCAAGAAAAAGAAAATGATTTTGATCAGTATATAAAAGAAAACTACGGCGACTATTTTACTGAATACGGATTTGAAAAGTTTTTTATAACTAGTGGAGAAGGATATCGGTACTCTGATGGGGCAGATAAAGCCAACTATACTCTAGTGCCCGAAAGCATTCGTATTGTTCAAGATGAAAAAAACGAGCAGCGTTATGAATTTGATGTAACTGTAAAATACACTGATGAAAAAAATGAAGAAGGAACTCGTGTCTTAAATGGCAGAGTTGAAATGGATGAAGGAAAAATTGATTCACTCAATATAAATGATGATGAAGGATTATTAAAAGAAATGATGTCAAATCCGTAATTGCTTTATTCCTTCCTTTTACTAAAATGAATGATTTAAATAAAAAATGCTATGAAACAATTTTCTTTGTTCTGTAGCTTTTATTATTTTCTATCGGTTAAAGAATCATGTATTATTGATTCTACATTTTTATATAAAAAATCTTATCGCTACTTACTTGAACAATTTAGTTATTGCCACTTATTTTTCTTAGTATTTTCTTAGTTTATTATTTTCATATTCTCATAATTATGATAAGCTATTTTGACTCACTATTATTTAGTGAGCCAAAATGAATGAAGGAGAGGTATCCATATCCTATTAGCCGTTCCTCTACCTTGTCAGGAGATTTTTTATGCTATCCTCTTTTTCAAAAAATATTCAATCTACCTTACTCGCTTCTTTTTTTAGTAGCTTAGTCTACGCTTGTACAATTCCTTATCTTATTATTTACTTAGCCAGTCTGTTCAATAAAGAAACTCTGGGAATTTTAGTTATGATAAGTGTTATTCTATCTTTTATTGCTGGAATCGTTGGTGGTTACCTAGCAGATAATTTCCAGCGCAAAAAAGTTTTGCTTATTTTCCAAAATGTATTCGGCATTTCTTTATTTATTATTGCTTTAAACTTCATAGGTATCCTACCACAATCTTTTTGGTTAATTGGTGGCTATCTAATCTGCGGTATGGCTTATAATTTATATCATTCTGCATCTGATGCTGTATTGCTTGATTCAACAATCCTACATGAGCGAAAAAAAGTCTATCAACTACACTATTGGACCTTTAACTTATCGATGGCTTTAGGAGCTTCTATTGGTGGTTTTCTCTTTAAACATTACTTGATTTATCTGTTTTTAGGAGCCGCTTTTTTGCAATTTATCATTTCAGCTTTTTTCCAAAAAAATCTCAACTATACAAATACTATTTCACATAGTGAAGGAAAAACAATTTTTCACGCTCTCTTTACTAATTACTCTATTGCGGCTAAAGATAAGCGCTGGGTAACATTAGTTCTAGGCTTTGCTCTTTATAATGCTGCTGAAATCTCTTTACAAAATTATACAGGCGTCCGGTTATCGAAAGAGTTTGACTCACTGACTCTTTTTTCACTCCCCATTGATGGAGTCAGAATGTTGAGTCTCTTACAAGTAATGAATACTATCATGGTCGTTTGTTTTACTTTTATTGTTTCAAAAATAATCGAGAAAAAAAAAGAACGAACGGTTGTCATTGTCGGATTAGTTATCTACATTAGCGGATATGGTTTAATGGCTTCAGCAAATAGTATTTACTTTTTGATTCCCTTAATGATTCTAGCTACACTAGGAGAGTTAGCCTCAGCGCCTATCTTAAGCGCTCGAAAAGTTGATTTAATTCCAGAAGATAAACAAGCTTCTTACTTAAGTTTTGGTGCTTTATCCTTTCAAGGATCTCAACTTTTAGCCGCTGTTGGCCTAACCCTAGGCGGCTATCTTACAGCAGGTTTAATTAGTGGCTATATTATCATTTTAGGAATAGCTGGTATTTATTTTGTCGTTTCTAGCTTGTATCGTTTTAAAAAATCATAAAAGAGTTAACCTATTGCCTACCTTATTTCGCGAGGTAGGTTTTTTTCATTTCTCAAAAGCACAGACTCATGTTGCTTAGGAGTTCAAAAAAATAAAAAAAGAACCCTTTTATTAGTTAAAAGAGCTCTCTATAAAAATTCAATCGTTTGCTTACCTAAAATGGGATTCGTATACGTACGACAATCAACTTCATACAGTTCAGAAATAACCGCTTCTGTTATAACTTCTTCTGGTTTTCCATGTTGGATTATCCGTCCATCTTTCATAGCGTACAAGTAATCTGTAAAACGTGCAGCTAGATTCAAATCATGTAACGCTGCCAAAACGCCAATGGGCAAGGCACTCACTGTTTTTAAAATACTCAATTGGTGCTTAATATCCAAATGATTCGTCGGTTCATCTAAAACTAAAAACTTAGGCTGTTGCACCAACGTTCTACCTAAAATCACTCGTTGTTTTTCTCCACCTGAAAGGGATAAAAAACTTCTATCAGCGAGTTTTTTTAAGTCCATTTGTTGAAGTACATTTTCAACTATCTCGTAATCCAGTGCATTGTCTCTTTCCATCAAACCTTTATGTGGCGATCGTCCAAGCAATAACATTTGTTGGACAGAAAAATCAAAGTTGACTTGATGAAATTGTCCTACTACACCTACTTTTTTTGCTAATTGTTTGTTTGAGAGTTTTTGGATATTTTCATCATCAAAAGTGATTATTCCCGTATCCGGTTCGAGTATTTTTGAAATGCTTTTTAACAAAGTTGATTTTCCGCAGCCATTCGGTCCAATCAAACCAACAAATTGATTATCATTAACTTGTAAAGAAATCTCTTCTATAATTTTTTTAGAAGCAATCGATACTGATACCTTATCAACTGTTAACTTCATTTTTCATCCTCCAAACTCATAACCTTTTTTGACAAAAATATAAATAAACAATGGTGCACCAATTAGTGAGGTTAAAATACCGATAGGCAACTCAATCGTGGGTAAGATGATACGCGATAAGATATCTGACCAAACCATAAATAAAGAACCTGAAAAAACGGATAACGGTAAAAAGTAACGGTGATTGGAGCCTACGATTCCACGGATGATATGCGGAATAATTAATCCAACAAAACCAATCATCCCACTATTTGCAACAATGATACCTGTCAAAATTGCTGCAATAACTAAATACAATTTACGATAAAAATTTAAATTAACGCCTAGCGTAATGGCTGCTTCATCACCTAATAACATAATGTTTAACACTCGTTCTTGGGTTAGAAAGAACACAAAACAAATTAAAACAATTGCCGCAATTAAAGGCAACTTAGACCAACTCGCTCCCGCCAGACTTCCCATCATCCAAAACGTTATCGAGCGAATACCTTCCGCATCATTAGCTATATAAATAATAAAATTAGAAAACGCGGTAAACAGAGCATTTAATACCATGCCAGATAAAATTAGCTTAATAGAATTAACTTGCCCACCTACATTGGATAATAGCAAAACTAGAAAAGCAGCCGTCACTGCTCCTAAAAATGCCCAAAAAGATAAACCTAATTGAGCTAGTATACTTGTTCCACCAAAACCAATCATTATCGCAAACGTTGCTCCTAGAGAAGCACCCGATGAAATCCCTAAGATGTAAGGATCAGCAAGCGGGTTCTGGACCGTTGTTTGCATCACTGCCCCAGCCAATGACAACCCCATACCTGTAAGCATAGCCAAGAGTACTCTCGGGAAACGGATTTGCCAGATAATATTTTCATACGCATCAGAAGATAAAGTAGATAGATTGCCCATTAGTCCTCCTGAAAGATGATTGATTAAGATTTGAAAAGATTCAGTAAGAGGTACCGCAACTTGTCCGACTGTAACACCAATTCCTATCGAAACAATGATCAATACAGTAAATAGGAGTAAACTTGTATAAAATAATTGACGTTGTTTATCGATACGGCTCATTAATTTCCTCCTTCACGGGCTATATATTAATTTGTTTCATACACTTGGGTACTAAGTTGTTCCATTCCACTCAAAATTTGATACCCATAGCTCCAAAATTGATTGTAATCGACAGTGTAAATACGGTCTTCTTTAATAGCCGTTAAACTTGAAAGGGCCTCATTCGCTTTTAAATCAGCTAGACTCTCTTTAGGATCACGCCCGCCAGTATAATTAACTAGCAATAAAACATCTGGATTCGCTTCTAACAAAGCCTCCACACTAATTTCACCTGTTGTGTCAGAAAAAATATTGTTTAGCTTCATATGGCCTAATGCATCATTTAAGTACGTATCGGTTGCGCCACTATAAATGTTCACATTCGTACCTTCTGCATCAAAGATATACGCGTAGTCCACTGCTTCTTGGTCAGCAGGAATGGATTCGACTAGTTTATCCATCCGTTTTTGTACCTCGTTTGAAAATTTCTGAGCTTTCTCTTGAACGGTGAATAAGTTTCCTAGATTTTTGATATCTGTATATAAGTCATCAAAAGTAGCCTCACTCGTTGATGTTGCTTGGATATACGTTTGAATATCTAGTTCATTTAATTCTTCAACTGTACCCGTTCCCCACTCAGCACTTGCAAATAGTTGGCCTCGTCCGATAACAATATCCGGATTAGCTCCCACGACCAATTCTTTTCCTACATATTCTTTAGATAGAACTGGAATTTTAGAGAACTCTTCAGCTACTTTTTTATCGCCTTCACCATATAGTGCTGCTACACCTACCATATCTTCTCCTAATCCAAGTTGAAGAAGCAATTCTGCTGTTCCTTGATTATTGGCCACAATGGACGTTGGCCGAGATTTATAGGTTATTTCTTTTGCAGAAAAATCAGCTCCTTCTGAAGAAACCGTATAATTCTCTATCGTTAAAGGAAATTCTGTAGAATCTTTATTCATACTCGCCTCATTATTTGTAGAATCGGTTTGTCCACACGCAACTAGCATTACTGTTGCCATTGCCATTAAACCCAGGCAGGTCATCTTCTTTAATTTACTCATTTTTAATTCCCCCATTAATCTATTTTTACTCTGTTGCATATTGTTTCCAAACAGTCGCTACTTTTGGTTTTAACTTATCCGCATAAGTTGATACCGTTCCTATCGCATCAGCCTTTGGATCAATATATAATTTGGCAGCATTGACAGCATTAATCGCATCATGAAAAGCGCCAGCTATCAGATGGACTTTCCCCGTATAACTTGCGGCATCTCCTAAAGAAAAAACACCAGATATTGCCGTTTTGGTTTGCGGTGTTGTTTCGACATAATACTCATTGAAAACTTCTAAGCCAACATCATTTTGCTCAAACAATTCATTTTTCTGATTGAAGCCATGACAGACAATCACTTCATCCACTAAAATCATCTCTTCTTCAGCCGTCTCTTTATTAAGAATGGTTATTGCCTCAATTATTTTGCCATCTGCAGTAAGCTTTTTATCTACTAAATCCGCTTGCAGCATACATCTCACCGGACCACTTGTTACTCTTTCAATTTCTGATTCGTGAGCTTTAAATGCTTCTCTTCGATAAACCAATGTAACTTCTTTTGCGATTGGTGCTAAAGTATTTGCCCAATCAATCGCTGATTGCCCGCCACCAGAAATAAAGACTCTTTTTTGTTTCAACGCTTCAAAATCAGTAACAGCTATCTGGACGTTTTTTAACGGTTCTCCTTTATTAGTAAAAAAAGGAGTAGGACTAGGATCTAGAGTACCATTACCCATCGCTAGTAAAATTGTTTTCGTTAAATACGTTTTTCCTGTTGTCGTTTGTAGTTGAAAGTTTCCATCGACTGTTTTTTTAATTCCATTAACTTTTTCGCCTGTTCGTATGGTGGGTTGAAAAGTTTTCGCTTGATTAACCAAGTGTTGAATAAATTGACCAGCAGGCATTGGTGGAATCCCTCCCACATCCCAGACAATCTTTTCAGAATATAAATTTAACTTTCCTCCTAAATATGGCTGAGCCTCAATTATCTGAACGTTCATCGCACGCAATCCTGAGTAAAAAGAACTGTACAGTCCCGCAGGTCCACCGCCTATTATCGTCACATCGTATACTTCCACAGTCTCTTCCTCTCTAAAAGGCTTCTATTTATCTATCGAGTCTTTCATTACATCCGAAATTCAATTATTAAACGACTTATATAATTGAGAATGATTTTCATTATCAATTATATGATTGTTCTGAGTCAAAGTAAATAGCAATGAGAAAATATTCACAAACGTACACCAAATGATTTAAATAGTCATAGGATATAAAGAGAGTTTACAAGTAGAAACCCTAAAAGGGTATTTACGAATTTCTTTCATTATACTAAAAAAGAGAACTGCCATAAGGCAATCCTCTTTTTTGTGTAATTTGGTTTCTTAACGTTTTGAGAAATATACTTGTGAATTCCAAGTAAAACATATACATTATAATCCATTCATATCAATTTTGTGAATATTTATATTTGTATGAAAAAGTATAGAACAGCATGAAAAAAGGATATTACTTGCACCAATTTGAACCAGAAAAGATAGATGTTAGTTGAATACAATATTAATATTTCTAGTTCATTTCAGTTACATTTTCTTCAATAAATAGTATCTCTTCATCATTCAATTTATATTTCTCATACAGTTGTTTATCAATTTCCCGAATAGATTGTGCCCAATCAATATCGGAATTCTCACTGAAATCTTGTAAGGGGACATACCCATAAGTGGTTGTTGAGTGTTGAGTTACTTTTAAAATACTAACTAATACTCTAAAAAACTTAGTTTTAATATACTTTAATAGACTTTCTGCTTCAAGTTCATTATCAAAATTACCAAATCTTAAAAACGTTTCTGTAACAATATCTCCTGGTTCGCCAATGAATGGATTAGGTATACTCTCCCCAAATGAGCCATTTCCATATGCGTACGGAGAAAATACTTTCCAAGTATCTATACTGTCATGTCCTTTAATCAAATGTTCATCTCTTGATATAAATTTATGAATACGTTTCTGTCCCTCTCCTAATCCGTACACCTTCATATCATCTGAGCTCTGTTTCTCATTAGTTGCTCTTGTTATCCCATATTTTTGAGGATCTCTAAAAAAATCTGTTCTTAAGCCATAAGGTTTTAAAGATGAAATTATTTTTGATACGGGCTCAAAATCATGTTTTTCAAATGACTTGATTTTTTTCACTATAGCACCTAGTTCATTATAAACAATTAGTGTACCAGAATTTGCAGTATTTAAAAAGTCTTTTCTTTTAATCTTTTCACCATTTTCTGTATGGATTGTAATGTTTGCTTCTCCAGTATATTCTTCATTTCTGGAAAAATATGAAACTCCCCCTTTAATTTCATTATCAGGAAAGACTTCCTTACTATTTTGATAATAAACAAAATTTTGTATGTGATTATCATTTAACATTACTTCACTAAAATGTTTTAACCCTTTCCCTGCCCCAAAAGCCCATCGTGTTGGAATAATAAAACTTTGTATACTACTGATATTCATGCTAGCAAGTACGAACTTATTATATAGTGGACTTGCAGAAGCATTTTTCCCAGCGTCTTTGTCACGTTTCCCATTGTCATTTTCTTGATAAGGGGGATTTCCAATTATTACATCAAATTTCAATTTATCATCTCCAAAAGATTTATAAATTTCAGTAGTTAGATTTCCTTCACTAGCTAGCTTCATTGTATCGCATTCTATTAGATTTTCTGTTGAAACATCTATCATACCGCCATAAATGAAATTCTTAACTATGTTGTAAATAATATTACTCGATGCACATGCATATACTTGATTTTCAAGGATCCACTTGATGCGTTCATTGCGGTCGGGAATTTGATCCATCAATCCGTCATTTAATTTTTTGACAATCTCAGTAATATATAAGCCACTTTTAACATACAAATCTGCAAACTTTTTCGATTTATCAGAAAAAATCCCTGGATTTTCTTCTTCTAAGGTCTCGACCATTGCTTTTACAGTACGTCTCGGTGTAAAAATTTGATTTGTTTTCTGTGGTGGGATGTAATCAAAAATATCTTCCTCTAGACTATCATCAAAATAATCCGCTAATCTTTTTTTTGTGTTAAAGAACTCTTCAATGCTAGCATTAAAAACTATTTCATTAAACAAACCACGAACAGTTTTAGTTTCTCCACTATCATCTTCATACTCAAAACCATCTCGTAATTTTTTAAATTCCATGATTGTAATACTAGTTAACTCTTCAAAAGTAGGTTCGTCAATGTTTTCATCAAAATTAGCCAGCTTAGTTTTATCATCTCCGTAAGCCATCAAGAATGCAGGAATTGTTCTTGCAAATCCCCGTAAATGATCGCGTACATCATCTTCCGTAGTCTTCTTTTTCTTTTCTTCTTGTTTCTCAATTTGCTCTTCAACAACCGTTTCAACTGTTGCCTTTATTTCTTTGTTGATATTATCTTTAAATGTATATTCCGTTTCGTCTCTTTTTTGGATATATTCTTTTTGAACTTCCTGAATCTTATCTTCATTATTAGTATCTTGTACTTCTTTTAATTTTTCTTCGAATGAAGAAGTCAAATCTATCATCTGAGCTTGTAAGTCTTGGGTGTTTTTTTCAACAATCTCTTCAACAGTGTTTTTTACATGATCCTGTACTTTTTTAGTTTGTCCTTTGTTTAGCTCAAATCTATCTCGTAACCTTAAAAATCCTTCTTCTAGTGAATTTGTTATATTATTAGTAAAATCTTTAAGTATTAACTTATTTTCGTCCTCAGGAGTATTATATGAAGATATTATTTCCGTTGTGTCTTCAACAATTGAATAAATTTTGTCTCCAAAAAGAGTTGTTGCTTCACCAATTACAACCTTTTCTGGAATTTCTACTTCTCCATCGTCATTCAACATAGGATCATTCACATTAATTTCGCGACGGTCCCCTAAACGCTTATTCTTTTCAGGTTTTATTTTATCTAAAATTTCTTTGAATGGAGAATCACCACTAAAAATCCCAGCAATATTAGCAAATAATAAGTTACTCATAAAACCTCTTTTTACAACTTCGGTTGAGGTAATACGCGTTGGGATTGTCAAAACTTCATTTGCATCGAGTTCATGCATTCTTCCATCTTCATCTTCTGCAATTACAGGAAAGAAATTCAATAGCTTCTTAACTTTTTGTTTTCGTTCATCTGTAGTTTTCAAACCTTCGTTAGATAAATTATTCGCAAATTCATCATAAAGAGTTAAGGTACGATCAGGAGAAAAGTCAAAAATATAAGCATTTTCTTTACGATATAACTTCCCATCCTTTTCAAACTCATATGGGTTTTGTGAACGAAATGCCGCTTGAAAATATAAACTGGGTGATTTTATATTATTTAACATTAATACCGCTGTCCACTCAGGAATTGTTACTCCCGTAGTTAGTTGACCCACAGAAAGAGTAATTGTTTTCCCATTTTCTTTAATAGCTTTCTTTACTTTATCAAAACTTTTTTCATTTCCTCTGAAATTTAGCGCCTCTTCTTCAAGACTATCACTTAAACTAATTCCATCCCCTGCAGCAAGAATAACTTTGTAGTCCTTAAAAACTGGATGTTTTCTCAATAATTTTTCTAGTGCCTTAGCTGCCTTTACCCGTGGCAATAACCAAAATGTATGATTTAATTCATTTCGATATTGATCAGTTGCAAATGGAAATTTACCCGAAGAAAGATTATCTAAAAAGCGTGAAACACTGTCTTCATATTCAAAATTCCCATTTTCTTTAACTTTGAAGAACTCGTTCAAGTCGAATGCAAAATCTACATTTTGACTGTTTTCAAGAGTAAGTCCTTCTGAAATCTGATCCACTACCATTTTACTCATTTGATAAGTAAACAAACTTAAAGTTGGAAGACTCTCATAAGGGTTACTTCCAATTGCATCATCCCATTTTTGTTTTGCTTCTTGCTCATCAATATAAGACCAATTGAAAATTTGGTCTTCAGAAAATTTATTATTAGCTAGGGCTTTGAAGGGAGTACCTGACAAATGAAGTGTGAAGTTTCTTTTTATTCTATCAAAAGCCCTATCTGTTTTATCTGTGTCAACACCTTCATGGGCTTCATCTATAACTAATAAATCCCAATTTAAGCCACCTACCCACTCTAATTTTTCATGAATACCTCCAGCAAATTTTGCTCCTTTTAAATCTTGCAGAGAAATAAAAACAATCTGAGTAGGATTCTCGCAAGTTGTTGTATTCAAGAATTCCTTATATTGATCCCTCGTCATAGCTTTCCCTTGTAGTGCATCTGCTATTGATACAAATTTCATTCCTGGTTCTTGCCACGCAATGAATTTTTTGAAATCATCGAACCAAGAGTTAGCAATCGCAGGACGGTTAGTCACTATTAACACATTTGTCGCTTTGATATTTCTTACAAAGTCGTAGGTTGTCAATGTCTTACCAAACCTAGGTTTTGCATTCCAAAGAAACTCCCTCGGCTCTTGCTTGCTCTCATAGTACTCATAAGTTTTTTCAACAGCCTGCTGCTGTTCATTACGAAGCATATACCTAGAATGATCATTATCAATTTGAATCTCATCATAATCACGGTTAATAAACTTATTTGTCAGCTCTTCAGCCTTTTCCGGTGTTCCATTAAAATAAAACCATTCGTCAGCACGACCATTGAAATCTTTCTTGTCGATTCCATTCAAAACTAAAAACCTATGTAAATCCTTATCACGAAACCACTTACCATCTGATTTTTGCGCCTTTTTTTCAAACAAAATATCTGGATTTAATCCTACTGTTCCAACTTGTTCAAAAATTCTTTTCGCTGCATTTCTAGTTGTATCACCAATTTTAATATAACCATCATGATTAGGAACTTCTGGTAAAGTATAACCATAAACTTTATATTGAACCTCACTAAATGGTTTAATTATCGTCTTATTCATCAGCTTCCTCCATCTCTTCTTTGTAAACATCTATTATAGTAATAAGTGTATATCTCATCTCTTTTTGGATTATTTTCTCAATTTCAACATCAGCGTCTGCCAGTAAATCAAACATATTTATTTGCTGGTAATCCTTATAACTACTATTAAATGTCTTTCCAGGTTCCTTTTTAATATTTCCATAAATTTCATCTAATGTATATTCTGTTCTCTGTATTTTAATGTTTTTAGTTGTTTTCCTGATGTTAATTGGAGACCATTCACTAAATATTAGAGGTTTCCCATTTACTGCTTTTTTAGTTAAAAAATTTCCTTGCCTAATATTAGATGAAATGATTTCTTTAGCACTATCTAATACCTTTTTCTTTAACTTTCCACTATGATACTGAACTTGTTCTTGATAGTTTTCGTAATACAGTTGAAACATATTCATTACACATGTCTGAGCATTGTCTTCTAATAATTCAATTCCGTAAAGTGTAGTTAGAGCGAGCAAGGAATAATTTTCAAATTGTAGTAAACTATCGTTATAGCTTTTTTTTACTTTTTCTAATTTTCTCTCAAGGATAGCAACTAAAAAAGCTCCTTCGCCAGCTGATGGTTCTAGAAAAGTTTGAGTCAAACTCTGGCAAGCTTCTTTTATTTCCGGTAAAGCTAGCATATCAATTACTATTTTTTTAGGAGTAAATACTTCTCCATGCTTTTGTACTCGAAGTTTAGATTTAATAATTTCTTCTTTCAAATCCTGTATTTCCTCTCTTTTTAAATCTTTCTGTAAAGTACATAATAACGAACTGTTCTTCAAATATAACGGTTAAAGAAAATATGTTTACCTTTTTTAGTGATTCTCTTTTTCTGAATATTCATGCTCAGACTGCTTGCCATACATCTCGAATAATTCTTCTTGAATTTGTTCCCATATAGAGTTATATTCACTGGTTTCAGACATTTTCCTTTTAATTTCTTTATCGAAATTTGGATTGTAAACATCAGACTCAAAAGGATTGTTAAATTCTTCTTTAATAGTATTATAAATTTGTTTTGTAGTTTTTTTCTCAATTAAAATTATTTGTTTAAATAATTCTGAAAGTTCCTGGATGTATTTAGTTTGTTTTAAATATTGATCTTTTACTTTCTCATTGAAATTCTCACGTTCAGATAGGTCATTCTCTTTAAAAACCCATCTATTAATGGTAAATCGAAACTTTGGTGTAGAAAAGATCTCTATAACTTCATCTAAATTAAAATAACTTATATCATCTTTAGATTTCTTTTTATTACGAACTGATTTATTTAACATATTTCGTATGTAATCTTTTTTTATTTTTTTAGATGTATTAGTAAAAAGTAGACCTTTTTTATACTTTTTCTCTAGAAAATCATTTATCGAATTAAATACTTCCTCAACATTAATATATTGATTTTCAGTGATATTGTTCATCGAACTTTTTAATATTTGATTAAAAGAGGTTAGCGTATTTAATTCCTCTAAATCCTCTAAAGACTCCCTATATCTAAGTTTTACCTCTTTAAACATCTTTATATCATCTTCTAAATTCTTTACTTTTATATAATCACCTGAATAATTCATACTTCTAAAATTAATAAAAAAACATTACTTTTTTTATTAACCCAAACAGTTTTTTGCGGCTGGAGTCCAATCTTGTCAAAATAACTGGTTATTCTCATAGTTTGTTAGGCAAGTAAAGGCATTCTATCTCATTTTGGGCGCACGAATCCCTTTAAAATAGACATTTTAAAAAAATCAACTTTTAATCCGTTTACCAGCGCAACTGCTGGATTTTTTCCAGTAAATGATAAAACATATCTTGGTAAACGTGAGAGGAACTTAACTTTAGAAACAATTTGCGACTACTTCTTACCAGTTTACCGGCCACCTTGAATAAGCGAAGCCGAAGGGTATCAACTAGAAGTACAGCTTCTTTTGGTGGTAAGCAGATTGTCTTCATAAAATTAACCAGATTATAAGCCAACAGGCTTACCATCATACGGGCATGGTTTTCCAAGAAGTTTGGACTATCGGTTTTATCAAAGTGAAAGCCATTCTTCGCTTCTTTGATAAAATTTTCCATTCTACCACGATTGTGGTAAATCTTGAATAATGCTTTAGAAGATAAATTTTCAGTGCAATTTGTAATGAGGTACTCGTGTTTAAATAGAAGTTCATTTGCTTCTCTGGTAGATTTGATGCAAACCCGCCGTTTCTTTGACCAACTTTTGGCTTTGTAAGTAGTGGAATAATAATGAACTTCCTTTTTCTCCCAAGGATGATCATCACCAATCAAGATAAAAGATTCTGCTAGTTTTGTAAGAATTTTATTTGTTTTTAGACGAATGACATAGTAACTATCGTTGGATTCACAAGTATCATAAACTTCTGGAGTCGCAAAACCACTGTCTCCTCGAACGAGAATATCCGTGCAAGGAAGTTGTTCAACGTAGTGCTCAAGCAGTGGCTCTAGAAAATCTTTTACGCCATTAGAAGTGTAAACATTTCCTGAACGAAGTTCTGCTTTTAGGAAGTCCCCTGTTAGGCCATCAAAAGCTACTAGAGGATGATAACCGGTTGTTCCATAATGGGCATTATAGTTTGTGTCTTCTTGATTTCCAAACGTGTCCGAATGAGTAGAATCCAAATCGATGATTAGGTCTGTCGAATTTCGCTTCAACCTTACTTTATCAATCATAGATTGATTCAGGGCTTGAAATTGGGAGATGTTTTCTTCCTTTATTCGATCCCAAAACCTAGAAAGAGAGGGCTGAGAGGCAATGGATTTCTTATTTAATACCAAACGAAAAATAGGATCTTTCTTCAATAGATTGGCCGAAGAATCTGCAGGATATCCTGCAATTAACTGGAAAAGCAATTGCTCAAGCAATGAACTATTATCATGGATCCAGTAACGTCGCTCGTCTTTGAAATGAATAAATTGACTCGCTAGTTTTGTAAATCCAATCGAATCCATGAATTCTTTAATCAAAATTAATCCAGCATCCGTTGAAAGATTTCCACCAGTATTAGATACCACTAGTTTCGAGTTGAAATGTACGCGTTTTTCCTGTAATGTAGCCATTGAGAGAACTCCTTTCTTTGGTTAGGTTTAGACGCTTTAACCATAGCAGATTGGGGTTCTTTTTGTACACCCAAAAGGTGTTGGAAAATAAATTAAATGACTGCATTACACTGCGTTTTTAGAGAGTTTTCAAAATATCTATGAATTATTCAGGTAGTTATTTTTATTCTTAATACTCTCAACTTTTTTTAACCAATTTGAAATTGTTTTTTTCATAGAGTCATCGCTGTATGGTGATCCGTTTTCTTTATAGTCCTTTTTATCTTCTTCATAAATCGGTACATTTAAAAAACTTTGTTTAATCCCTTTTAAAATATAGTCTACCGTAATAAATAATTTCCCATCTATTTCTTCGGAAAATTCAGCAAAAGTAAAATAAGCAAATTCATTTCTTTCCATGTTATCGGCTCCATTCCTCTTTACCAGCTTTAAAACCCCTTGTATAAAGACTTTTGCTAAAAAAAACGACCTATTTTACCGCTTAAAATTATTGTACGATAGATACATAAGAAAGGGAAGGAGGTTATGCAATTTGAAAAAAGAAAATAAAGAAAAGATGATGCCAAAATCAGAGATTAACTTTTTATTGAAATTATCTTTAACAAATCACAAGTATGATGCTTATTTTAAAGATAAGGCAGATTTAACAACTTCTGACGTTCTTGAGTATATATCTGATGTATACCGGTATATTCGAACCAGTGAATACTTAAAATATAAGTATTTTATAGAAAATGATGAAATTTCTATAACACTAAACCATCAAGAAGATGCAGCTGCGTTTATTAATAGTTGTATATGTTACTTAAAAGGAGGTGAAAAGTGATTGCAATTAATAACGGAAACTCAAAAAAGACTGTTCCATACAATATTCGATGATCTGTTATTAAACTATGGGAAAGTGCAGTATTTGCGTGTTAGTGGTAGTAACAATTATTCGTACGTTCCAAAATCTTTGTGGAAACTTTGGTATTCAGATTCTACTTTGTCAATTAGTAACATTGAAGAAAAGTACCATTCTATTAAATTCAGTGAAGAAATGGATGCTTTTCTGATTGAAATGTGTTTATTTGAGAAACGTTTAGCTGGAGAATTTCACAAGTTGTAATTTCAAAAAAAAGAATCTAGGAGTGATTTATATGCCATTACAAAACTCGTATGTATATACACAAACAATTATTGATAGTGATAAACTTTTGACAAACACAAAAAATACTTTTCGTTATGTTTCTCAACGACCCTATCAAAGTAAAAAAAATCCAGAAGAAACAGGGGTAAGTGTTACTTTGCTCGTGCTCTATGATTCGACGGATTACGGAACTGATAAAAAAACAGGCATGCCACGTGAATCAAATGTTTTCAATTCTTTTGATGTAACTATTTTAAACAAAAAAAGTTATTTAGATTTAAAAAAGGGCGATACAGTTAGTTTAGCAGGATTTATTCCAGAAAAATCGTTTGCCATCGGCTTTGATCTATTACTACGTTTTAGAGAAATTAAAAAGGTACAAACCGATGAAAAGTAAGCACAGAACATATAGAGATGTTTTTAGTCTGGTCACTATCTCTCTATTCATCCTATGCTTGTCAATTCAATCTATCTGTATTGTACTCTACACTCTTTTTTCTATCAATCTGTTTATAAAAATCACCATGAGCATATTTTTATTTGAATTAAGCATTACTTTAGGTATTTCCCTTTTATGGTTCGTAAAAAATGAAGGAACCAAAGGAATTAAATATGCCTTAAAACATTTTTCTTTAGAATATAGAGTTCGGCGTTATTTGTTTGACGCTGGATTCTACATTTTAAGAGAGTCTATTTTGGGAGAAATTGCTGAGTTGCCAAAAATAGATATTTCTTTTGAAAATAATTTAACATTCGGAAAAATAAAGATAAATAATAATGTGAAATTTGATAAAAAATTTGAAACATTGAGATTGTCTAGCGCATTGGAAAGGTATGTTGTTGAAATTCAGTATCTTAGTTTGGATCAAAACTGGTACATTTTTGAGTTTTACGATTCAAATTTAATGAGGCAAAGAGTTTTTAACTCTTATGTTGAATTTCAAAACTATAATAAAAAAATTGGTAAATATGAACTTTTTATAGATGATTATTCAATTTTACCAATACATCATGCATTAATTGTTGGTCAAACTGGTAGCGGTAAAACGTATGCTTTGTTTTCTTTAGTCCTACAGTTAGTTAATAAGGGTTCAACTGTTTCATTATACTTTGCTGATACTAAAGGTGCAGGTACAAAAGTAATAGGTAAATTTATTTCACCAGATAAAACTGCCTCGGAAATTGAAGATATAATTCAATTACTTGAAAAATTTTGTGAATGTATGGAAAAAACTAAACAGGAAATTGAACTTCATTTAATGAATGATATTGATAGTGATTACCGTGATTTTAATATATCTCCCAATATCTTTATATTCGACGAGTTTGCAGATTTTATCTTAGTATTAAAAGCTTATGATAAAAAAACCAGGGATCATGTACAGTCTTTATTATCCAGAATTACATTACAAGGACGACAAATGGGTTATTTCTTGTGGGTCTCTATGCAAAAAAGTGACAGTACATTACTCCCAACTTTTATTAGGGAGAATTTGCCGGTAAAAATTGTAATGGGGAATGCGGAAAATATGACTTACGTAACTACTTTTGGAACTGGGGTTGATATTCCAAAAAGAAACTATCAACTAGGTCAAGGAGTCTATACTTATCCTCAAATAGCTGCCTTTCCTAAAATTTGTTCATTTAGTTATTTTAATTTTAACATTATGGAAGCAATAAGGAACGCCGGTATTGTAAATACCGGCGTAAATACCGGCGTTCCAGAAAAAGAGGTGATTCAGAATGGAACCAACAAGGACTGAAATTGGCATTGACGAATTTACATTAGTGCTGCAAGCTACTTCCGAGTCCTTCAAAAACGGACTAAACATTGATACTTGGGGGATGATTGCTGAAGAAATTATTGAAGAGTTTTCTAAAAAAAGTTTAATGGAAACTATTTTCGGAGAAAAATTACCTTTAAAATCAAAACCGCAAGGTTATAACACCGGTTATACTTTTGGTAATCATCCATTTTACTTTGCCCTTGCTTATCATGCGGACTATCCAAAAATGGGTGTGGTTTGTAAATTCTCTGCGTATGCATGGGCGGAATTCTGTAGATTATTCCAACAAAAGTATGATCTTGAAATTTATATCCATGATTTTTTGAAAAAGGTTCAATCGGAAAATTATACATCACGACTAAGTAGAATTGACTTATTTGCTGACTATTTCAACTCCGGTTTAGAGGTTAATACAATTTATAAAGAGTTAACTGCTGAACCTAAAAAATTAGTTATTCGGGACTATCGTGGCTGGTCAAACTTCTCCAAAATGTCAGCTATTGAAAACGATAAGGTCGTAAGTACTTTTTATGTAGGCTCAAAACGAGCTAACGTTAACACGCTCTTACGGGTATACGACAAGAAACTAGAACAAAATCAAACCTATGGATTTCGGTTAAACGAAGCAAAGAAATGTAATGATTGGGTACGCTTTGAAGTTGTCTATAAAGGTAATTATGCTCATCAAATGACAAATTTACTTTTAAATAGTATTGAGACTCCAGATGATTATCAATCATTAATTGCCAATAAAATCCTAGAAAAATTTACCTTTTATGACTCAGATACAGAGCAACTCACCTTTTACTCAAATGAACTAACTAAAGTTGTGAATAATGAGTTTTCCGCTTTAAAATCATCTCCATCTAGGGATAATAATCTAATGCGAAGCATTGATTACCTTACAAATAGCTCTGGACTTAATCCAACGATTTATAAAATTAATAATATTTGGGGCGAACATGCCGTCTTACTTTTCTTTAATTACTTATATAAGTACTATTCATCAATTTACGAACCTAATGATGATACTAAAGTTTGGATTGAAAAGCGCAAAAAAAACTTATCAGATGTTTCTTTTTTCGATTACTTAAATAAAGAAGATGAATAAGGAGAGATTGGCAATGAAAAACGATGATGAAAATTTTCCATATCTATTAACTAGAGAACAAGCATCTAACTTTTTGGGAATCGATCCCAAATCATTTGATAAATATATCCGTTCCCACCCTGATTTAAAATACTTCATGATTGGTCGACAACAGCGATACACTACCAATTCTTTAAAACAATTTATACAACATCATTCAATTTAAATTATATAAACGGTTGATATTATGCTATGTTCTGAATACAATAAGTATTGTATTCAACTAGCATTCTATCAACTATTTTTTGAAGGGATTTGTGATAGTATGGCTAGCATTATAAAGAGAGGTAATTCGTTTAGAGCCCAAATTTCAGTGTTCAATAACGGTAAACAACATAGAATCTCCAAAACTTTTTTAAATAAAAAAGACGCAAAATTATGGGCTTTAAAACAAGAAGTGCAAAAAGGAAGTGGTAAAGATTTAGTTAATCAACAGACTACATTTGCTGATTATTACGATACATGGATTCATGTTGTGAAAAGAAATGATGTAAGAGAAGCAACTTTTAATAACTACCTTGCAGTTAGTAAGGTTGTAAGAAATTTATTTAGTGACATTAAATTAGCTAATTTAAATGATCTAGTTATTCAACGAAGAATAGATGACTATGCTGAATCTCATGCTAGAAAAACTGTTCATGAAGTAGTTCTTAAAATTCGTTCTTGTGTAAGGGATGCATATTCGAGAGGTTTATTATCCAATGATTTTTCCAGCTTAATTAAAACACGTGGAAAAGAAGCTCCCAAAAAGAATATTTCTTTATCTATAACAAATATGAAAAAATTACGCACCTATGTATTGAACAATGCAGAAGAAGAATTTAATATTATGGTTTTAGTTTCTTTAGAGACTGGAATGAGACGTGGAGAAATTTTAGGTATACGTCCAGAATCTATTTATGAATATGGAATCAAGGTTAGAGAGTCAATTAGTCCAACATCAAATGACACTTCATTAAAGACTGAAAAAGCTAAGAGAACCATATCCATTAATAAAGAAGTCTATGGTATTCTCAATCAAATGAAAGTTTATTCTAACGGCTATTTATTTGATCCTAAAGGTTTTAAACAAGCAGATCAGCTGAAAACCTTGCTTAAGAAATTAGACATCCCTACAACTACTTTTCACGGTTTAAGAGATACTCATGCTAGTTTTCTGTTTTCACAAGAAATTGATATAGCATACATCTCGCAACGTCTAGGGCATACATCTATTCAAACTACTCAAAATTACTATTTAAGTTTAATGCCAGAAAAAAAGCACCAGCAAGATGCTGATGCTTTAAATCTATTAAAATCATTATCAAATTAACACTTTGCACCAACTTGCACCATAAAAGTGCCACGAACACTGATACAACAGTATTTCTTTTAACGTTTTGAGAATTGTGAAGCTTTACGCGCTTTTTTCAAACCTGGTTTCTTACGTTCAACCATACGTGGGTCACGTGTTAATAGGCCTGCAGCTTTTAAAGGAGCACGGAAATCTGGATCTACTTGTAGTAACGCGCGAGCGATACCGTGACGTGTAGCGCC
>JAGQHW010000150.1 GCA_020431645.1 Carnobacterium sp.
TACTAACAGATTGGCGCATTATCCAAATAGTATCATTTGATACATAAAACTAGATAGAATCGTGTATCCCGAATCCTTTACCCATAGGGTTCTTTTTTTATTTTCCCTTCTAATACACGATTAACTCTTTTAACAAGTGTAATCAGGTATCTCTTTTGTGAAAGCAGAGCACTTTTGATGATCTACGACACCTGTTATTGGCTCACTTATTTAAAAGACCACCACTTTTTCTTTTTAGGTTCGTTTAATCTTTTGATCTCTTCAAAGTTTATTTTTTCTAAAATTTCTTTCATTTGACTGGAAAGTTCTTTGTTGGTTTTTATTAACTCGTGGTTAGCCTCTAACAGGCTTTCGATATGGGCGTTCTGTCTATTTAGAACGGCATAAAATTCATTTGGCGTTCCGCTATCGGGGTTATTATGTAGAACGCTTGGTGTTCTGCCGTTCGGTTCAGCTAAGACACCATCCTCTGTTAACGTTGTTTTAATAGCCTTTTCAAGTGGAACGCCTAGCGTATCTCTGATACTAAGCGTTCTACTGATGAACCGAACGTCTAGGTCATTATAGATTCTAGAATTCTTGCCGTTCCGTTGGTATAGAACGGCACCATCAGATATTTTTTCTATCAATAAGGAATGTTTCTTTAGTGTAACTGGACTAATTCCAATCTGTTTTGCGACATCTTTAGAAGAATGAAAAGTGACAACATTATCTGAAATTTCTTTTCTGTTGTTGTTCATTATTTTATTATCCTTCCTGAATAAGTTAATTTTCTAGCCAATTAAACATCGGAACTCTGGTATCGATTGGTTCTTTTCCTTCTAGCTCTAGTAAAGAATTTAAAGCTTCTAGATCACTAGTTGATTTCTTAATAAGATTGTTACAGTGACTGGATGTTAACCCTACTTCTTGATCTAAGAAGCGATATTGTATTGATTGAAAATCTCGGATAATCTTTAAAGCTCTTTCTCGATTTGTTTTATCGTTAATTTCCGCGTATATCAATAAGTCATCTACAACAATATTGATAAGCGTTTGTAATGTGTCAACCTGCTTTTTCGAAGCTTTTGAAATACCTTTACCAGCGCTCCAAATTAGTTTGAAACCAATAATTGAACGACCTTTTTTTATCTCTTCATAACTCACTTCTAACTCCGTAAATTCATTAATTTCCGCGATAGCTACGTCAAGAACGCGGTTCTTTAATAAGCCTGTATTTTCGAGATAACTTTTTGTCTTTTCAACTCCAAACATTTTCATGACTGCATCTTTTGTTAAAGATTTATACCAACAACCATATGAACCTCTCAAATAATCATATAAAGTCCAACTAAAACCACTATTGAAGTGTGCTGTAATTGTTAAGTCTGTTAGAACATATTTGTCTTTTAAATCTAATATATGCGGAGTGATTTCTGGATCCCATAAAAATGTAAAAGTTCCGTTATTATATTTCATTTTTCTGAAAACATTCCAGTATTCAAAAGAATCATTTTCTAAATCTTCTAATCCCGCTTGGATACTCAATATTCTTTGAGCGTCAACTTTAGCCTGTTTTGTTTGATATTTTTCTAATCCAAATTTTTTTTCGAAATCAGATTTTATAAACGTTGTTGAGCCATCTTTTTGGGTTGAATAAATAGCATAGGATAATAATTGCATTTGGTTTAATGTCAAACCTTGATTAAGTTTAGAAGTTGATAATTCATTGCTTTTTTTAATACTATCAGCATTACTGATTAGGACTTGTTTTTGATTTCGTCTACCGACCATAATTTAACCACCTTATATGTAATCTGAATCAAATAATGTTACATTTAACAAGACTAATATAACTTGTGAAAAAGAAAATTACAAATGAGAGGATACAAAAGTTTCAATAGAGGGATATAAAAGTTTCAATAGAGGGATATAAAAGTTTCAATAGAGGGATATAAAAGTTTCAATAGAGTCTGTAATACCTTGGTATATATACGTTTCTAGCGTCCTTAAAGTTAATAAAGTTAAGGAATTTAATAAAAAGTAATAAATACGCGGGCGCGCGTAAGAATAAAAAGATACTGTATTTTGAATTTCTGTACACTTTTACTTAGTAATTTTTTTTAAATATTAAACTGCAAAAGTGTTACCCTTACTTGTCCCAATATATATCCCTTAGACAGAAAAAAAATAGAACAAGAGATAAAAGGAAACCTTGCTACGCAAGCTAAAATCATCTTAGAAGTTCAAAAGAAGTCGCTATGCTCCATTTGCAATGAAAAGAGAGGGAAATGTACGTTCTTTTAATAAAACAGCTTAGAAGGTTGTTTTAGCTAAGATCCAAATAAGTAACTAGCTCACTTCGTTCGTGCAGGGCAAGCCCTACATACCCAAAGATGATTAAACAAAGATGTGACAGAAACGTTTAGCCTTTTTTCTTCTTTTGACTGTAGGAATGACAAAGAAAAGTATGCTATATTTATTGCTGGCAACTTGCCCCGAAAGGGGGTGTCGTTCGTGAAGGACTTACTAACTTTGGTTATCGCACCACTATTTGTGGGACTAGTAATCGTACTAGTTGAGCATTGGTTAGATGATTAGCGGATAACCGCAAGTTGCCCTAACCCATACGTTTGCAGTCGCAGCAGACGAAAAAAAAGCCACTCCTATTCGCTGTAGGGGTGGCTTTGTGTCGTTCATAGACTGACTAACTTTATCGCATACTTATTATACCATGCAAGGATTTAATCAGCAATATCAATGCATTTTAACTTTCAGGCTCTCTTTTTAACCTAAAAAAGTTTACTTCAAACCGCTAGAATCATTTTGCAGAATGTTATTCAATCCTTTCAGCCAATATATTTATTGTATTAAAAACAAGTCTGACGTAGTATTAGATTAGAGAAAGCGTTATCAAAAAAAGAGGTGATTGTTTATGAACTTTTTTGATTTTTGGAAATTAACCATGAGTGGTGTAACAGAAGATAATCGAAAGAAATCGAACAAAAAAATATACCCTCTCGTTATTTTGATGCTTATTATTACCCTTCTATATTTTCTATCACTAGGAATGTTCAACTGAACGTTATCTAAAGGAATCCATTAAAAAAAAGAAACTCCACCACTTTCAATCTGTGAGCCGACCCCCAAAAGTTAGACTTTTTGGGGTCACTATACTGGCAGGGTTCTTTTTTATTCATTTCTCTTGCTATCGAAAGAGAAAACCATCTTTAAACAGTATTTATAAGCGACACAAGACATTTGGTTTTAAAAACGTCCCTTTTATAAGCGATTAAAGAGAAGGACCTTGAGGGCCCTTTTTTTCGTCTTTTAGAGCCTGTTCTTCTTGGTGGTTATTTTTCTGTTCTGCTAAAGCATCTTTAAAACTGATACCTAAATGTTTTTCTAAAAAGTCATCTAGTTTACTGATCATTTTTTTAGCTCCTGCGACCATTTTCTTTAACTGCTTATTTTCTTTTTTTAGCTCGTCTCTTTGTTCTTTGATTATCATTTTTTCTTCTGCTTGTGACCGTTCAGCTCGTTTCGCTTTTTTCAATTCCTTTTTTAAAACAGGCAAATAACGATAAGCTTCATGCAGTTTTTCGAAATCCTCTTTGCTAACAATCACTTTATCGGTTTCAACTTCTTCTCGTTTTAAAAACCCTCTTTTTTCAAGTACAGGCTCGGTTTGGACGGTGCTCTCTTTGACCGTATCCATAACCACCTGATATTTTTGATAGTCTTTTTCTAATAAATCGACTTCTTTCGTCAATTCACCATGTTTATGGATGGTCTCTTTATACTCTTTAAATTCTTTAACGGCCATGTGCGAACGAGTAGATCCCTGCTCGCCCCGTTCAATAGCGAATCCTTGTTTTTTCAACTCTATTGGCAATTCTTCTTGAATGGTTTTTAACGCTTGTCGATTGAAAATCGTTTTTGAAGATAACCGTTTATCGTCTGTAAACGGCACAATACCCAAGTGCATATGAGGTGTGCGCTCGTCTACGTGTACTTGAGCGTAGCGAATATTTTCTTCTCCATAGTTTTCGGCAAAGTAGTTCTTAGCGACTTCAAAGAATTTTTTGGTTTGCTCCTGGTCTAATGTTTTAAAAAAATCTGTATCGCTTGTAACGATCCATTCACTAACAAGGACCGCATCTTTTCGAACGGCTC
>JAGQHW010000151.1 GCA_020431645.1 Carnobacterium sp.
GGCAAACCCTGTATCGACAGCTTCAACTGGCAAGCAAAAAAGCGCACTAATGTCATCGGTGCTTTGTATAAAAAGATGCTGTTTGCGCTTGATTACTTTGAACAAAATATCAACAGCCATATATTTTATGACTGGTGCAAGTTCACGCTAATTCCAAGTCTCAAGACTAAATGCGTGATCGTTATGGATAATGCCCGCTTTCATAAGAGCAAGCGTATTCAAAAACTACTGAACAGGCACGGTCATCGTATTCTATGGCTGCCACCCTACAGTCCTGATCTAAACCCCATTGAAAAGAAATGGGCTCAAGCTAAGTTTCTACGCCAAGGGTGGATGGAGAATAATCTGCCTAAGCTATTTCAGGATATGGGCTGTATTTATTTTATTGTGAACTGACTATAGACTCAAACAATTCATTAAAAAATAAAATAGTATAATGCTTTTTCAGTATACTTGACATGGAAACATCAATTAAAAATCATAAGTAGCGACAAGCCGAGATACCCAAGTATTAAACCTTAAAGGCTTGCTTTCAGAGTAAAAATACATTTTTTCAATAAAATCCTGATCTAAGAACCAACCCCTTTCAGAGCCTTTCAGTTTCTTAATAGAAAATTCCAGCAAGTCCACAGAAATCTGTTTATCTGTTTTATTATTTTTCATTTTAAAATCTTTAGCATTTCCCACATGACGCTGATTTCTATTAAATTTATCATAAAACCCAGTATTAGCAACTAAACTTATAAGTTCAGGGTTTTCAATCTTCTTAATAGAATATTCAGAATTCACAAAGGAAATATCCCAATAGGAATCATAATTATAAAATGGCAATCTATTATCCAAAGCATACATTAAATCAAATAGAACTCGACCACTATCTTTCTCATTCTGAGGCAACCCTCTAGATGCTTTTAATATTTTAATATTTGCAGCAGGAGATATATTAATAACACCTTCCTTTTCTGTCGTTCTCAAACCAAAATGAAATCTATTTCTAAAATTAAGGTAATGATTATCTAAAGATTGTTCTAAATTATAGCTTGATAATTTTTTAAATGTTTGAACATGCTTTCCAACCAAGTAATCTTTAAGTTTAGATATTTGCACACATGAACTTTCAAAACCATACATTTTTTCTTCAATCAAAGAAAAGTCATTAGAATCTAATTCTTTCTTAGTGAAGTTGAATAAATCTTGATAATAATTACGATATAATTCACCACAGCCACCTAATAAACGTATAAAAGGTTTGGTATAACTCTCTTGTGATGTTCTAAATTGACCAAGATCAAAATCGTGACACATTCCAAAAAGTTGAGACCTGCGCTGATTTACCATATAAGAATAATCAAAATGTACGAAATCTTTTACTTCTAACTGGCTTTCATAACTTCCTCCATAAACCTCAACTAAAGCAGGAGCAATTTCTAAGTCTTTATGATTTCGACCATTAAACCTTGTATTAAAAAAAACATTATTAATATTGTTCGTAGATTTAAGTGCAGAAAAAACAACTCTACTATCCTTGCCTCCAGAAATATCAGCCATTACTGGTAAACCAGAATTCGTAATAGCTACAATATCTTTTTTTATCTCCTCTGCTCCTTCTTGAATCAATCTTTTATACTCAAATGGCGACAATTCTCCCTCAAAAACATCTTGACTATTAACTATAACGGTACCAGATGCAGAAAGCTGAATATCACTAAGCGCAGGTAGTATTTTTGTCCCTGATACAGGTGTATCAAACAATGACCACTGTTGAAAAAGCATATTGTCTAATAAAAAGTTAGAATAGATTAGATCCTGCTCAACACTTTGAGTATATATTTTTGCCAAGTGAAGCCTATTAGTAACAAGAGAAGATGAGTAAAATAATTGATACATCCCCATATTATCAGGTGTTACTATTATATTACTTTCATCCTTGATATTAATTAGACAATATGTTCCTGATGTTAGGTTGTAAGCATGGCTCAATAGTTTCGGGCCAATAATGAAGCGCCCGTCTATCACGCCAAATCCAGTAAAACTAATATTATCTTTACGAATAGGAATATTCCAAGTATATATATACCA
Organism: Carnobacterium sp.; assembly: GCA_020431645.1. GTDB lineage: Bacteria > Bacillota > Bacilli > Lactobacillales > Carnobacteriaceae > Carnobacterium_A. Next base: position 2,080 of record JAGQHW010000151.1, read on the forward strand.
TCCATTAATAAAATACCTGACAGCACCACTTTCAAAGAACTTACTCTCAGCATCTTTGTTAATGTTTTGAGTAATAAAAAAATCACCAATAGGATTTCTGTGGTTATGGAATTTTAGATCGCTATCAAACATGTTATTAAACCTCTTGATTTTTAGTAATACGGCAATTAACTTCAAAAATACCTAGACTTCCCTTAATAGCAATACTTGATGTGAGTTCTTTTTTTCCCGATCCACTTGTTATATATCCCCCATATACATGTAAATCTATATCATTCGATAATGAAAAACTAATAGCTAAACTCTTGTTGTTTTTGAAAACTTCAAAACTACTATCGTCAATTTGCTTTAAAACTAAGTCTGGAGAAAAATGAAAATTAAGGCACCAGTCATTTTCAGATTTAATAAAGTCATTAACAAAGAAGGATCTGTCATCAGAATATAACTTACGAACTATAAATGAATTATTATTGGTATATACTGCTTTTAAAGCTTCGTGATCATTTTGTACTATAATTTCTTCTTCGCAATTAACACTATCCTCAAAACTAACTGTATTGTGAGCTTTACTCGCCCTGAACCAAGAATATCGTAAGCTATCCCCATATTTATATGGTCCACCAGAGTCAACTAATACCATTCCAATGTCTTCTGCCCACAAATCTATGTGTAATGGAGACTTATGCCCATGTGCACTTTCTTCATTATGACTTAATAAATGGTAATGAAATTTATTATTTTTAGAAGCCCCTCTATAGTGGCCTTGTCGTTCTAGACCCTTCCAAAAAGACTTTCTATCCTCTTCATCTAAAATTTTAGGTTTAACCTTTAATCCTAATGGAGTATCTCCAGATGCAGGTAGTTCACCATTAGGAAAAGAGAGAGCTAAAATATGATTATTTTTCTTTCTTTCTATATCATTTATATTTAATTTTGGATTCCTGAAGCTCAAGTCTCGATTTATAACAAAAGAAGATACTAACTTCAATAAAATGATATCAAAGTTGTAGTATGCAACTGCCTGCTCAACAGCTATCCCTATTTCAACATCTATTAACTCTAAAAAGAAACTTTCTATTTTCTCCATATAAAAAGAAGCTGCTAAACTATCATTTTTATAAACCAATTCCAAACAAAGCTTTGCACATAAGTGAAAGATTCGATGGTTGTTTTCCTTCCACTTATCAGAAGCAATTATAATATCTAGATTTAAAGTCAAAATATGTAAATGTTGATCAATAACTTCTAGTAACTCATCATCTTCAAAATGATCTTTAAGATACAATAAAACACATGCTCTTTCAGACAAAGCATGATCATCCCAAATCATTTCGTTTTTATGAAGATTAGGTTTATCTTTGGCATAATCAAATAAAGAAAATATTATCTTCTTTATTACTCTTACTTCATCTTTTTTTTCAAAATCACAAAAGCCAATCCATACAAGGCCAAAAAAATAAAGCTGTAAAGATTTTGGTTCTTTATAAACCTGCTCTATTATATTTTTATCTAAATCTAAAATAATGACAGGGTGGTGTGGATGAGCAGTTATAGATACTTTACTAGTATCTTTTGCGAAAGAAATAACTGACATATCTCTTGGGAAATCATATGCATGTTTGGTCCATTCTACGTATTTATAAGGTTCTTTCTTCATACTTTTCTAATTTCCTACTATAGATATAGTCAGTTTAATATAAAATCGATACAGCCCATATCATGAAACAGTTTAGGCAGATTATTTTCCATCCATCCTTGGCGTAGAAATTTAGCCTGTGCCCACTTTTTCTCGATAGGATTCAGATCAGGGCTGTAGGGTGGTAAAAATAAAAGGCGATGGCCGTGTCTATTAAGCAGCTTTTGTACTCGTTTATGAAAGCTTGCGTTATCCATTACGATTACGCACTTGGTTTTTAGGCTCGGTATTAGCGTGTACTTGCACCAGTTATAGAATACATCTCCATTGATGTTTTTTTCGAAGTAATCAAGTGCAAATAGTACTCTTTCGTACAGGGCACCAATGACGTTG
>JAGQHW010000152.1 GCA_020431645.1 Carnobacterium sp.
TTACAAATTGACGCTTGATCAAGTCAATTTTTTTTTTTTTTTTTACCTCTAAATATGCTAAAGAATGTTTGTATTGCAAATCAAGAAGTATAGCTAAGGTTTTATCCGTTACAAGCTGACTATCTATTTCAGAATTATTTTCTACTGCAGGAAAGCACTTTGGCTCAATGGTGTACAGTTCTAGAAAACCTATTTCATAACTCGTATCTGTCAGATAGGCATTTAGTTCATCGCTTAAGTTTATGTTTTCGGGAAAATAAAATTTCAGATGCTTCTGTCCCTTGCTAAGATGGAACTCTTTTAAGTATTTTTCCGCTTCTTCGAATTCAGCCAACGAAGGTAACATTTTAAATTCAATAAAATTACTATCGTAGCGCATCAGCATCTCTGGATAATGATAATGGAGAAACAAATTAGTTTCATTTACGATGTTGCCAAGTGTGTAAGTATCTTTAAATGTAACGTGCATCATTGTGCATCCTCCTCTAGGTTGATTCAAGTCTATTGTACCATTGAATCTTTCTTAAGCTAAATATGTTCTATAAATCAAGAAGGTGGAGTTTTTCTAGAGCTAGAAAAGTTTCGTTTTTAGGCTTTCTTTTTTATAACAACGTTTTCTCATGGTATGATTTGAAAAATAGACTAACTAAACTAAAAAGGAGGAATAAAATGAAAGCGAAAATTCAATGGAAGTGGGTTATAGGTGCATCAGTCGTTTTTCTCATCTTCTTAGTTTTTGTCCTTCCACAAGTGTCTACTTATTCAAGTGAAGCCATCGGACAATCCAAATCGCCAGATCAGTCATTTCTTTACTCTGGATCACAGTTGTATGAGCTGGCAGAGAGTTATGGCGAAGCTGGTAGAAAAACGTATATTCTATTGAGGTGGACGTTTGACTTAGTTTGGCCCGTTGTTTATACACTATTTCTAGTCGTGTGGACAATTAAATTAGGGGAATACATCCCAAGAAATCAGCGCATGAGCTACCTGGTATTTCTTCCAATCATAGCGGCGTTTTTTGATCTTTTAGAGAATATTGGAGCAACAATTGTCATGGCAAGGTACCCATTACAGTCTGGCATTAGTCAAACAATAACACCAGTAGCAACCTTTATAAAGTGGAATATGGTCTTAGCGTCTTTCCTACTCCTCTTATTCTTAATGATAAAAATCTTACGAATAAAAATCAAAAAACAGTAACGAATAAAAAATAGTTTTAAGGCTGATAAAAAAGCGCTGACTCCATTAGAGGAATCAGCGCTTTTAGTTGGGATCATTCACTCACTAAGATTTTGATAATGCTATTTCCCGGAATCTGAGGCGGCAACGAACGAGTTGTTACCGGTTCAGAGACCAAGAAAACTTTAACGGTTGTGCCAGCCTTTATCTCTTCAATTAGTCGTTTTTCCTGAGTTTTTTCATCAAGAATAGAAACGCCTTTTGTTAAAAGAATGACTTCATCAAAAGAAAGAGCAGAATCTTTTTCGTTTGTTTGTTTGAGGTTACTTAAAAGCAGCTGCTGTTCTTCTTTTGATCCATCTTCTTTTACAGTTCCATTGTATTCAGTCATTTCTTCTTGTTGTTTGCTCGAGCTAGTTGCTTGAGAAGAAGAGTCGGTTTCATTGTCAGCTGTTTGCCCGCAGCCCATTAGTGTTAAGCCGATAATAGACAGGGTTGCTGCGAATACTAGTTTTTTCAATTTAAATCAGTCCTTTTTTATTTGTGTGTTGGTTCGTTATCACGCAGAACTTTTAATGGTTCACCCCATGCAAGCAAGCGATCCACTAATTTGTTAAAAATTGTTTCATGAACCTCTTTAGGTAGGAAGTTATCCTCAGAATCGAAATCAGTTAGAATAGATAAGGATAAGCCAGTGCTGATAACAGCTACATGTAAACCACCTAAAACAAGACGCAAGACTTCTCCAGCACGAATGCCACCTTGAGAACCGTAAGTAACAGATCCAGCAACTTTGTCTCTATATTCATGGCAAAGATAATCAATCGCATTCTTTAATGCGGAAGGAAGACCATGATTGTATTCGGGAACAACAAAAATGAATCCATCAAGAGAATTTATTTTTTCGGCCCAAGGAATAGCCTCAGGAGTTTGGTAATCTTGACTATAAAGAGCAGCAACAGGTTCGTTGTACATGGGAAGATTGTAATCAGCAATATCGACTACTTCATATAAAGCATCCTCACGCTTATCAGCCCACTTTTTAAGTTCCTCAGCGATTTTAAGACTCTTACGATTGGGACGGGTACTTCCAGTAATGATTCCAATCTTTAGCATAATCCTTCCTCCTTTTAGTGACTCTGTTTTTATTATACAGTAGTTTTATCGTTCACAAAACCAAACATACGTGATAATCGATTAAGTTCCAATAAAAAGAGATTAAGTAGTTAGTTTATCGCTTTCTTTTAGATAATCCACTAGTTGATAAATGAGAAATTCTATTTATTTGCTAAGAAAGCGTCGTCATGAAAACTGTTTTTTTACATTTGTGGTATGATAAGAGGTGAAAAAAAGCAACGTAAATTAGTTAGTCGGGAGCGAATAGGATGAATAAAGTCTATCCAGATGATAGTTTGGCATTGCATACGGACTTGTATCAAATCAATATGATGCAGACGTATTGGGAACAAGGAAAAGCAGATAACAACGCGATATTCGAATGTTACTTCAGAAACAATCCTTTTGAAAGTGGGTATGCTGTTTTTGCAGGTTTAGAACGAGTCGTATCTTATATCCAACAATTAACTTTTTCAGAATCCGATATCCAATACTTAAGAGAAGTTGGTCAGTATCCTGAAGATTTTTTAGCTTACCTCACAAACTTTAAGTTTAGAGCGACGATTCGATCAATGGTTGAAGGAGAAGTTGTTTTTGCTAATGAACCCATTATCCAAGTAGAAGGACCATTAGTAGACTGTCAATTTGTTGAGACAGCTATTTTGAATATCGTCAATTATCAGACGTTGATTGCCACAAAAGCATCCTTACTCAAGTCAGTAGTGGGCAATGAATTGGTATTGGAATTTGGCTCAAGAAGAGCACAAGAAATGGATGCGGCTATTTGGGGAACAAGAGCAGCTTATATTGGTGGTTGTGATGCAACGAGTAACGTTCGTGCAGCGAAAATATTTGATATCCCGGCCAGTGGTACACACGCGCATTCCCTTATCCAAGTGTATCGGGACGATTACAAAGCGTTTAAAGCTTATGCAATGACGCATAAAGATTGTGTCTTTTTAGTAGATACCTATGACACTCTGAAATCAGGTGTACCAAATGCGATAAAAGTAGCAAAAGAAATGGGCGATAAAATCAATTTCTTAGGGATTCGTTTAGATAGTGGCGATATGGCTTATATTTCAAAAAAAGTCCGCCAACAATTAGACGAAGCAGGATTTCCACAAGCAAAAATTTATGCGTCGAATGATTTAGATGAAAAAACGATTTTAAACTTGAAAATGCAAGGGGCTAAGATTGATGTCTGGGGAGTGGGAACAAAACTGATAACAGCTTATGACCAACCTGCCCTAGGTGCTGTTTACAAATTAGTTTCGATTGAAGATGAGAACGGAAAAATGGTCGATACTATGAAACTATCAAGTAACGTGGAAAAAGTGTCAACTCCTGGGAAAAAACAGGTATGGCGTATTACAAGCAAAAATGATGGGAAATCTGAAGGAGATTACATTACTCTTTGGGATGAAAAACCAGATCAAGCTAAGGAATTATTTATGTTCCATCCTGTTCATACGTATATCAATAAGACCGTCACAAATTTTACAGCTCGTCCCTTATTGGTCGATATTTTTGTAAAAGGCCAGTTGATTTATAAGATGCCAACACTTGGAATGATTAAAACATATGCTGTGAAAAGTTTGAATTCATTATGGGAAGAGTATAAACGTAACTTAAATCCAGAACCTTACCCGGTTGATTTATCACAAAAAGCTTATGACCATAAGATGAATTCGATTAAAGCTATAAAAAAACACATTACAGAGTAAAGTAGTTTGCTAGAGCGAAAAGAACCCTTTTATAAGGGTTTTTTTGTT
>JAGQHW010000153.1 GCA_020431645.1 Carnobacterium sp.
TGGGGTATACCTAAAATCTCTTTTATTTTCACCATCTCTTTTAGAATCTAACCTCTTTGCCGTCCAATTCTTTCAATCGTTAATCCTCTACTTATTTATAAAGATACTCTCAAAGAGATCACAACACATACACATAGAGTTAATAGCCAACCAACTACTGATACAAATCACAATTAATGTTCCAAAATCCTTAGCTTCACCTACAACGATACCAATGCTAAATTATTATTACACGTTACATGTTATTTACATGTTGCATGTAACGTGTAATAATAATTTAAATCCAGCTGAATAGTTCATTCTTACTATGATCTGACCAGTTCTGGCGTTGAGATGACTCCTGATTTATCAATAGCGTTGCAGTATTAATAATATGATTTCTCATGAAAACAGCTGCATTTTCTGAATCACCATTTATAACTGATTGATGTAATTCAAGGTGATCTTCAAAAGTTTCTCTACAACTTCTTGAGTGGGGAATTGTAGCGGATCCAGCAATAAGAACTTGATTGCGGCAGTTGCTAATAATATCAATTGCTTTTTGATTGCCTACGATCTGTAAAAGAGCTAGATGATAGTCTCGGTCTGCCTTTAATGTACCAGTAACATCTTCAGACAGTGCTTTAATTTTAAATACCTTAAAAATTTGATTAAGTTTATTTAAGTCATCTTTTGTTCTTAATTCAGCAGCCCTACTAATTAATGGAACTTCAAGCATTAAACGAATCTGAAAAGACTCGATCATTGTTGCAAATGATGTTGGTAATATTCGGATACCTTTATTTCTTTCTATCCGAACAATTCCAATTTTTTCAAGCATCTGAGTTGCTTCTCTAACAGGTGTCCGAGATATTCCACCAAGCATTTGGCCTAACTCGGTTGCTGAATAAAGTACGTTAAATTCCAACCTGTTATTAATAATAGCATCCTGCAAAATTTCAAATGCTTCTTCAGTCAATGTTCTCGGTTTTTGGATCTGTTCCATACTATTTATCTTATCAAGGAAGTTTATATGATTAATAACCATTATGGCATTATTGGAGGTGGAATCAATGGCCTCTCTGTTGCACGGCAATTACTTTTAGACTTCCCAGAATCTAGAGTGACTGTATTTGAAAAAGAGGTGGAAGTAGCCCAGCATCAGTCCAGTCATAACTCTGGTGTTGTACATGCGGGTCTTTATTATGAGCCTAATAGTCTTAAAGCGCGCTTATGCCGTCGAGGAGCTGAGCTCGTCAAGCATTACTGTTTAGAGAATAATATTGCATACGATGAGTGTGGAAAAGTGGTCGTTGCTTTAAACGAAATTGAAGAAAAAAGGTTAGATATCCTTTATCAAAAATCTATAGCCAATAAAGTCCCAGGTGTCCGAATGTTGAACGCGGAAGAAATTAAAGAAGTCGAACCTAATTGTATTGGTACTAAAGCACTCTATTCTCCTCATACAGCTATCGTAAGTTATGGAGATATTGCAAAAGAAATTGCAAAAGAAATTAAACAAAAAGGTGGCAATATTATTGTTGGAAAAAAAGTTGTTAATTTAACTGAACAAAATAAGAAAGTCACAGTACATTTCTCAGGTGACGATTATCACGATATTGATTTCGATCATGTCATTACTTGTGCTGGTCTACAGTCTGATCGGTTAGCGGCTAATTCAGGTGATATAGCAACTCCTAAAATAGTTCCATTTTTCGGTCAATATTATGTAATTGATGAAACTTACAAAGAGCATGTTAAAGGTTTGATTTATCCGGTTCCCGATCCTAACTACCCCTTCTTAGGTGTGCATTTCACAAAGCGAATTGATGGACAGATGACTATTGGACCAAACGCATTTATCTCTTTAGGTCGTGAAAATTATAGTGGCAAGGATTACAATCTTTCCGATATTTATGACTTTCTCACCTATAAGGGTTTTTGGAAGTTTTCTTCTAAAAATATGCCTGCAGCAATGCGTGAGTTGCGTACTGTATTAAGTCAAACGAACTTCGTTCAAGAAGCCGCTAAATATGTTCCATCTTTAGAAAACGTCACAGTAACACCTGCTACAAGAGGAATCCGTGCACAAGCTATGGAAACAGATGGTTCTTTAGTAGACGATTTTGTTATTAGAAAACAAGGAAATATTACACATATTCGTAATGCTCCATCGCCAGGTGCAACATCATCCTTGGCTATTGCTGAATACATCGTAAGAGAAGTAATGACACCGCAATAGGTAACAATTTAACAAAGAATATCTTGCCAATCAATAACGTAGAAACAGAAACAGCAGCTAAAAATAGTTACTTAAAGATTTTGTAATCGCAAAAGTTAATAAGACGCTAAATACTCTTCTTCTCTAACAAATATTTAAGCAGCCTCTGCTATTAAATAAGAGGAATCTCTGCGCAAGCTGTGAAACTGATTATTTTCTTATTAGAAAACAGGGAAGTAGTACACATACTCGTAATGAGCCATTTTCAGGTGAAGCATCAATAAGGATATTTTGATGATTAATAATATAGAAACAGACAGTGAAAAAAAAATTCGACTTAAGAAAGTTGCAACAGCTACTATTGTTGGGTCAATGTTAGAGTGGTATGATTTTTATCTTTATGCGACTATGGCATCCGTAGTATTTGCAAAAGTTTTTTTTGATACATCTAATCCTGAAGCTGCAACAATTCAAGCATTTGCCACTTTCGCAATCGGTTTTGTTGCACGTCCAATAGGAGGCTTGTTTTTCGGTTATTTTGGAGATAAGTACGGTCGAAAAAAAATGTTATTTGTCACTTTTCTTCTTATGGGAATATGTACAACAGCAATTGGTTTTATTCCAACTTATGACACGATCGGTATTTGGGCACCTGTTTTTTTAGTTTTTTTTCGTATTATTCAAGGTTTAGGAGCTGGTGCAGAATTTGCTGGTGCCGCTATCACTTCATATGAACACGCATCTGAAGAAAAAAGAGGTAGTCAGGGAGCATGGCCAGCTTTAGGTTTGAATTTAGGTCTTTTATTGTCATCTTTAACTGTGTTTTTACTTACGCTAAACGGAGATGAGTTTTTAATCAATGGAGGCTGGAGGATACCATTTATCCTAAGTTTTGTTCTAGTTTTTGTTGGGCTTTGGGTTCGTAAAAGTCTTCCTGAAACACCGGACTATGAAAAAGCAGAGGTAGAAAAAATAAAAACCAATCCTTTCAAAGATATAATGAAAAAAAATATGAAAGGGTTATTCGTTGTTTTTATTCTTGCCATTGGATACAACTCTTTAAGCTATATTTTTAAAACTTTCTCTTTAGCCTATTTGACCCAATTTCAAGGTATTAGTGCACATGTAACATCGCTATCTGTAACAATTGCAAGTCTAGTCGCAATTTGTACAGTGCCTTTATTTGGTTGGCTATGTGATAAATGGAGCAGTAAAAAAGTATTAATAGCTGGTGGATTCTTATCAATGATTTTTGCCTATCCATTTATAAAACTATTAGAAACAGGTAATCATATTTCTATATACGTTGCTGTAGCAATTGGCACAGGGGTGCTTGCACCTATGATGTTTGCATCTCAAGGTTCATTCTTAAGTCGTCAGTTTTCAGTAGAAAATCGTTCAACTGGTGTAAGTTCTGGACGTGAATTAGGCACGGCATTAGCAGGTGGGTTAGCGCCATTAGGAGCATTGACCCTTGTTGCATCATCCGCTACCAATTCAACAACAGGAGTAATTATAATTCTATTTATAGCGGCAATATTAGTGGTAATTTCTGCATATTTCGATCAAGGACATAGGTTCACTAAACATAAAAATTAAAGCTATTGGTTACATATATTCTTGAATTATAATTAATTAGGATAATAAAACCTTATAGAGGGTGGTTTTATTTTTGGTGGTGTATCAAAAAGGCATCTTAGTGATGAAAGTCTAGAAAAAACCATACAAATTTTGATCGGCATGCCTTTTGGATACACCACCGATATAAGATAACATAATCATTAAATCCGTATCTAACACTAACAGATAGATGCCTGTATAGCGCACTGATCACGAACAGAATATATGATAAGTACACCATTAAGTA
>JAGQHW010000154.1 GCA_020431645.1 Carnobacterium sp.
GTTGACCTGGTAGAGCAAGAAAAAACAGACCTTAAAGGACAGCTTCAGCAAGCGAATCAACGAGCTGACGAAGCGACCGAAAAAGTCACTTATTACTTAGATACACTAGAAAACACACTCAAAACAGGGCAAAAGTTTAAAGATCAAGCGATTATTTATAAAAGTATCTTGAAAGATGCAAAAATCCCTTTTCAAATTAGCGAAATGGAAAAACAAGGCCGCTTAATTTTAAGTAAAGTCGAAAATGGACGAATGCCTGAAGATGAAAAGAAAGCTAAAACGTGGATTTCTGTGCTGGAACAAAACAAAGAAGCAGGAACCATCCCTTTAAATCGCTTAGAATCAATTTTAGAGGTGCTTAAAGCCTTTTTAGAGAAATTGCTGAATAAAGAGCTCAGTTTCTCGTTAGATGGGCTGAAATCAAGAAATACAGAGCTTAAAAAGAACCAAAAGCCAACACACTCAAATTCAATGAACAGAGGACGATAAAACAGTTGTCTTTAAAAAGCAATTTAAGGTGCATTTAAGCACTCTTACATCGGCGTTATATAAATACACGATTAATTGCATAACTGTTCTCTATCCGTCTAAAAAGAGGGTTTAAATCATTTTGAAAAGGGTTCTGGGTATGTAGGGCTTGCCCTGCACGAACGAAGTGAGCTCTTTACAACGACTTTGGCTTAACTCAACCAAGAATGGGTGTGGTTTTATCAAAAAAACTCTTAGAATCGCTCTTTTTCCATTGCAGACGGAGCGGAGCGACTTCTTTTGATCTTCTAAGATATCTTTTAGCTTGCGGAGCAAGGTTTCATTTTGTCTTTTAATCTTTTTCATTATTTTTTCTAGTATCCTAGTTCTTTTTTATAAAAAAATAGTTAGTAAATATTTGATAATGCTTTAATACAAAGGTCAACTGACCTTAATGGGTAGTCTAAAGTACACACATACCATAGTGAATTACACATCTAAATTGTTTATTTCTCTTTCTTCAAACTTATTTTTGTTTTAATATTTTTTATCTGTATTTTTGAGTTTTTGAGCTTTTCTTTTAAAGTACTTTTTATAATACTTTTTAAGATATTTTTTAAAGATATGTTTTAGGGAGCGCTGGGAGCATGGTGTATCAATGTTTCTAGGGGGTGACCAACAACCAAAAGTCTGAGTACAAACAACCAAAAGTCTGAGTACAAACAACCAAAAGTCTGAGTACAAACAACCAAAATTTAATGTGGTTGTTGATTGTACTGTTTTTATTGTATATTATTAGATGTGGAGGTGCTTTGGTTGGCTAAAATTAAAGTTAGATACAGAAATGATTTAAACCTTATCCCTATGAGAAATTTTGAAGCTAAAGAAATGGATTTATTTTTTTCTATTTGCGCAAAAATGAAAGATAAAGGAACAGCAAAAGTCCGGTTTGATTTTGAGCAATTAAGAGAATTAAGCGCTTATAAACCTACTTCTTTAGATAGATTTTCTGATAGTTTAGAGAGCGTATATGACAAGATGATGCATTTAAGTTATCGGACAGAAACAGAGGACGAAATTGAAAGATTTGCTTTATTTACAGGTTTTAAAATTAGTAAAAAAGAACAATACGTTGAAATTTCAGTTAATCCTGATTTAGAACATTTAATTAATCGTTTAACTAAAGAATTTACAAAATTTGAATTAGAAGAGTTTACCGAAATTCGTTCAAGCTATGCAAAAACCATGTACAGACTTCTTAAACAATTCAAATCAACAGGTTTTTATAAAGTTAAAATAGAAGAATTTAGAACGATACTTGATATCCCTGAAAGTTACAAGATGGGCAACATTGATCAAAGAGTTCTTAAGCCAATAAAAGATGAATTGGCTCCTTATTTTGATGATTTAAAAATTATCAAACATAAAGCAAGAAAAGAAAATAAAATAGCTGTAATTGAATTTCGTTTCAAAGAAAAGAAATCTAATAAAAATTTTGTACCTTTACACAATTGGTTAGAAGAATCGAATTAAGTAAAATCATAGGAGATTATTTATTATGGCAACTATTTCAGTAAAAAAATTATCTGAAGAGCTCGGTATATCCAAACAAGCCGTTCATAAAAGAATCGAACAATTGCCTGACCGCTTTCAACCTAAAAAGGTTGACGGAGTTTACGAGTTGACAGCTGAAACTGCTGATGCGATAAGGAAAAACAAAAAGGCGTCAACCAGCGTCAACCAAAAAAAGGTTGACGCAGTTTACGAGGTTGACGCGCTAAAAATGCAAATAAATGAGTTGAAAGAGGAAAAGAAAAGACTCTACGGACAACTTGATCAATTTCAACTTTTACTGGACCAGCAACAACAATTAACCCTACAATCAAACCAACAAATACAACAATTACAACTCTCTATTACAAGTCAATCAGAAGAGAATACTAGTCAGAAAGACAAGTATTCTCCTAATGTTGAAACTGAAAAAGAGTCAGAACCAGTACAAGTACAAAAAGGTTTTTTTAACCGATTATTCAATAAATAATCACTTTAGTGATTTAATGCACATGATAAGCTATAATAATATAAAATAGTAAAAAAAGGCGGCCATAAAATGATCAAAAACTTGAAACTTTTCTGTCTAAGTATCGGTACACTACTATTGATTTACTTAATAACTATTTTTACAAATTTTGATTTTCTTAAAATAATCAATTCTCTTTCTGTTGCTTTAACTGTTCTTGCAATTATACTGTCAGGAGCTGCGGTAAGTGGAGATAGACAACGGGGCAATTACTATGCAAATCCTAAAGAGACAACAAATTCTGTGCTTCGTAGCAGTAAAATATTAATATTTGCGTTTCCTTTTTATTTAACTTTATTATTTAAGTATCTCTTTTAAAGCAAAAAAGGCTTTTTCAATCGCCTTTTCAACAAAAAAGAATAGCCGATTATACCGCTGATTAAAGTACAATCGTGTATTGAGGGCGGTCATAAAAAAAGAACCCTATGGGTAAAGGATTCGGGATACACGATTTTATCCAATTTCATGTATTAATAAAAATGAAAATTTTCTATTTAATTCTTAAATGCGAACTTTAAACCTAAAACAAAAGAGAAGATGGAAAGAACAACATACCTTACTATGTTTAAAACCGCTTCTAGTATATATAAGTAAATGTCTATTCCATCATCATCAGGTACAGGATAGATCATCCTTGGTAAAAGAACTATTATTAATATAGCTACTAAAATTAAAATATAACCTATAATCTTTTTATAACTTTTCATGGCTAAATTCCTTTCTGTTTCCTAATTCATAAGAAAATAGATAAAAGAGATAATTTAAAAAATCAGAGAATTATTTTGATTTTCGCTAATAGTAAAAAAAAGTATGGTTTATATAAGCCATCCATCTAGTATTGCTAATATACTTATTGTAAATAATAGGATAGTTAAAACATACGATCTTTGTTTCTCTTTTTTTAAATAAAAATTTATAGAAACTCCGATTAAAGATAAAAATACTATCAATGTCGAAACTGTTAAATTCATAAATTACTTCCTCATTTCTAGATATTAGTTTAATATTTTTCAAATAATTACTTTTTATTATAAAAATTTCCAGTTATTTTAATATCATTATACCTATTTATTTTAAAAAAAGAACCCTATTTGATAGGATTCTGGATACACGATTCTATAGAATTTCATGTATCTAAAAAAGATACTAATTTATTCATAATAGAAATGGAGTAAAATTCAATAAGAACTAGTAGATAAAAAAAGGAGTTTTAAAATGAAAAAAATACTAAAGATCATTTTAAGTTTTTCGAGTTTTTTTTTACTATCTGCCTGCTCTAACAATACAACAGAAGATATAACGATAGAAAATATTAAAGCTAGTGAAATCCGGAATGAGTTCCTAGAAGAAACACTTACTGGTATAGAGAATGAAGGGATCTATCAAGTAAACATAGATAATAAAAGCTATATTATTTTTAATGGTTTAAAAAGTG
>JAGQHW010000155.1 GCA_020431645.1 Carnobacterium sp.
CAATCACTTTTCGAATCGTTTTACCTACTAATGCTTCTTTCATTTTTTCATTAGTCAAAGCTAACTCTTCTAAGTCTTGTTTTGTTATCTCTTTTGGTGCTTTTGCTTTTGCTTTTAGTTTTCCGTTTAATTGGAAGACAACTTCAATCTCATCTAGTGTCAAAAATGATTCTTCGTAACTTGGCCATGCTATATAAGAGATACCTTCGCTCTTGGTATCAAGCATAGACCATAACTCTTCCCCTAAGTGAGGTGCGATTGGTGCTAGCAACTGAATGAATCCTTTTACATAATCAACTGGTAAAGCTTTTGCTTTATACGCTTCATTTACAAAAATCATCAATTGTGAAATAGCCGTATTAAAACGCAGCTGTTCAAAATCCTCTGTTACTTTTTTTACTGTTTGATGGTAAACAAAATCTAGTGAACCATCATTAATAGTCGTAATGCGGTCGCGTAATTTACCTTCTTCATCTACCATTAAGCGCCAAACGCGATCTAAGAACTTGCGGCTACCCTCTAATCCATTTTCATCCCAAGCAATGGATGCATCTAATGGACCCATAAACATTTCATACATCCGTAACGTATCTGCACCAAATTTTTCGACAACTTCATCAGGATTGACAACATTGCCTTTTGATTTAGACATTTTCTCATTATTTTCTCCAAGAATCATTCCTTGATTAAATAATTTTTGGAAAGGCTCTTTTGTCGGTACAACGCCAATATCATATAAAAATTTATACCAGAAACGGGCATACAATAGATGCAATACTGCATGTTCTGCTCCACCGATATAAATATCAACAGGCAACCATTCTTTTAATTTTTCAGGATCGGCTAGTTTATCAGGATTTTTAGGATCGATGAAACGTAAGAAATACCAAGAGCTTCCTGCCCACTGAGGCATTGTATTCGTATCACGGCGACCTTTCATACCAGTGATAGGATCAACCACATTTACCCATTCTGTAATATTAGCTAATGGTGACTCGCCTGTTCCACTAGGTTTTATGTGTTCGGTTTTTGGTAACAATAATGGCAGCTCTTCATCAGGCAAAGTAGTAGACGTGCCATCTTCCCAATGAATAACAGGAATTGGTTCACCCCAGTAACGCTGACGGGCAAATAGCCAGTCTCGTAAACGATACGTTGTTTCTGGATGGCCTACTTTATTTTCTTCCAACCACGTATTCATTTTAGCAATACTTGTTTCTTTATCTAATCCATTCAAGAAATCGGAGTTAATGTGCACTCCATCTTCTAAAAAGGCTTCTTCTTCAATATTTCCACCTTCTAGAACCGGGATAATCGCTAAATCAAATGTTTTTGCAAAATCATAATCTCGTTGATCATGAGCAGGTACAGCTATAATAGCACCGGTACCGTAAGAAGCTAGCACATAATCTGCAATCCAAATAGGCATTTTCTCGCCGTTTACCGGATTAACTGCATAAGCTCCCGTAAAGACACCTGTTTTATCTTTATTTAAATCAGTTCTTTCTAAATCACTTTTGAGGCTAACTTTTTTAAGGTAAGCTTCAACCGCTTCGTTTTGTTCTGGTGTAGTAATTAGTTTAACTAAATCAAGGTCTGGAGCCAATACACAATACGTAGCTCCAAATAACGTATCTGGACGTGTGGTAAAGACTGTAAATTCTTGATCTGAATCTTGGATAGAAAACTGGACAGTCGCTCCTACAGATTTACCTATCCAATTGCGTTGCATATCTTTGATACTCTCAGGCCAATCGACTGATTCTAAATCGTCTAACAAACGTTCTGCGTATGCTGTAATTTTTAACATCCATTGCTTCATTGGTTTACGAAAAACCGGATGCCCGCCACGCTCACTTTTTCCGTCTATCACTTCTTCATTAGCTAAAACGGTTCCTAATGCTGGACACCAGTTAACGGCTACTTCTGCTTCATATGCTAAGCCTTTTTCATATAATTTAGTGAAAATCCATTGCGTCCATTTGTAGTAATCAGGATCTGTTGTATTAATCTCGCGTTCCCAATCGTAACTAAAACCCAACGAATTGATTTGACGTCTAAATGTTTCAATATTTTTTGCTGTAAATTCAGCAGGATCATTTCCTGTGTCTAACGCATATTGTTCTGCTGGTAAACCAAAAGCATCCCAACCCATTGGATGTAAAACATTGTATCCTTGTGCACGTTTCATCCGTGAAAGAATATCTGTTGCTGTGTATCCTTCGGGGTGCCCAACATGTAGACCTTGACCAGATGGATAAGGGAACATATCTAATGCATAAAATTTTTCTTTTTCTTCGTCTTCTGTTGTCTTGAATGTGTTTTGTTCTTTCCAGTAGCGCTGCCACTTTTTCTCAATTTTCTTATGACTAAAACTCATATCTGTTATCCCTCTTTCTTTTTTTGTCTATAAAATTAAAAATCGCCCTATGAGTCCAGATAATTACTCTGTTACTCATAGGACGATTGGATCAGTCAATAATCGTGGTACCACCTAAATTTTCTACACATTTTTCGTATAGACTCTTCTTACCTTTAACGCAGGCGTTACGACTTTACTTACTGTTTATTTCAGTAAAGCAACATCCAAGGTGAGTTCGATACTATTCTTTATGCATTTCCACCACCCATGCACTCTCTATAAAAGAAAAATCTCTACTAGTCCTCTTCTTTGTATTTAACTATTTATCTTATTCTATCAAATAAAGACCCTGTGAGCAAGAAGAAAAAATAACTTTAAGCATTTGATAAACCTATTGCTGTATGAACGAATTAACCGACAAATTAATTGCAATAAAAAGAGTCATTCAGCTTTATTTCGCCTTGATAACATACGCAAAAAACGTCAGAGCATAATAGTATGCCCCAACGTCTTTTCAAATAGATTATTTTCTTAGTTTAATCATTTCATCAGCGACGAATTGGACTTCAGTTCCAACAATAACTTGGATGTTATGGTCTGAAACTTTGTTAATTCCAGCAATACCTGCAGATTTGATTTTCTTTTCATCAACAAGAGACATGTCTTTAACTTCTAGTCTTAGACGTGTTGTACAGTTGTCGATAGAGGTAACGTTAGCGTCTCCACCTAAACCAGCATAGATTGTTTCAGCTTGACGTTTGAATTTAGCATCTTTTGCAGATACAGTTGAACCGTTTGAAGTAACAGCTGCTACTTCTTCTTCGATCATTTCTTCATCTTCGTCACGGCCTGGTGTTGCTAGGTTGAACTTGATAATGATGAAACGGAATACGAAGTAGTAGATTGCAAAGAATACTAACCCTTGAAGAATAAGCATAAATGGCTTGTTTGCTAGAGGTAGGCTAGAACTTAAAATAAAGTCGACTAAACCAGCACTAAAACCAAATCCAGCTGTCCATTGGAAAGTAGCTGCGATGAATAATGAAATACCTGTTAGTACTGCGTGAACCAAGTATAAAACAGGTGCAGCAAACATAAATGAGAATTCTAATGGCTCTGTAACACCTGTAAAGAAGGCTGCAAAACTAGCTGCGATCATTAATGATGCAACAACTTTTTTCTTATTATCTTTAGCTGTATGATACATTGCTAAAGCGCCACCTGGTAAACCAAACATCATAATTGGGAAGAAACCAGCTTGGTACATACCTGTTGTTCCTTTAATCCCAGTGTTTCCCCAGAAGTTTCCAATATCATTGATACCAGCAACGTCAAACCAGAAAACAGAGTTTAATGCGTGATGCAATCCTGTAGGAATTAATAAACGGTTAAAGAATCCGTATAAACCAGCACCAACAGCGCCTAATTTACTGATTGTTGTTCCGAAAGTTACTAAACCTGAGAAAACTACTGGCCATACAAATAGTAGAATCATAGAAACAACCATCATAGCTATTGAAGTCATGATTGGCGCTA
>JAGQHW010000156.1 GCA_020431645.1 Carnobacterium sp.
TATAGAGTTTGTTGCTACAACTTGTAATTTATCACTCTTTGCTTCTTCACTGCTTGTTCCACATGCTGATACAAAAACGGTTAAGATTAGTAATGCTACAATTAACTTTATTTTCTTCATTTTATAGCCTTCCTTCTCTTTATTAATAGGTTCTGTTTTGGTGAAAATAAAAATGCAAGGATAAAGAATACTGTTGTTGTTAACACTATCGCTGCACCTGAAGCTAAATTATATGAATAACTTAAGAATAGACCTACAACTGAACTGACAACCCCTATCGTTGACGCAATGAGAATCATTACTGACAATCTATTAGATAATAGATAGGCCGTTGCAGCTGGAGTAATTAACATGGCAACAACTAAAATTGTTCCAACTGTTTGTAAAGCTGAAACGGCTACTAGTGTAAGCAAAAGCATTAATGCATAATGTATGACTTGTGTTCTCAATCCATACGCTTGTGACATGACTGGGTCAAACGAACTAACGAGTAATTCTTTGTAAAAAACAATCACGAATAAAACAACGATGATTGCGATAACCACAGTAATAATCATATCACTTTGTGTTACAGCTAAGACGTTACCAAATAAAATATGGTATAAATCGGTTGAACTTTTTGCAAAAGAAATTGCAATAATACCCGCTGCGAAAAAGGAACTGAAAACAATTCCAATAGCTGTATCACTTTTTAACTTACTATGTTGAGTAACTAATCCTATTATTAAGGCAGCAAATAAACCAAAAACAGTTGCACCAATGAAGTAGTTAACTCCGACAATATAAGAAACAGCTACACCTGGAAGAACCGCATGAGATATCGCATCTCCCATTAGAGACATTCCTCTCAGGATAATGAAACACCCAATAACTCCGGAAACAATCCCAATGACTACCGATGTGAATAAAGCATTTTGTAAAAATTCATACTTTGTTAAACCTTCTATAAAATTAGCAATCATTAATCATTGACCCCCTTGATCATTAAGTCTCCCATAGAATCGCCATAGGCTGATTTAATATTTGCAGTTGTAAATGATTTAGCAATAGGACCATAGCTAATTAATTCTTGATTTAATATAATTAAATCATCGAAATAAGTCGTTACTTTACTCAAGTCATGGTGAACAACAACAATTGTTTTGCCTTCATCTCTCAACTGTTTAAGTAAATCGATAATCACTTTTTCACTATTCATATCAATACCAACAAATGGTTCATCTAGAAAAATAATATCTGCTTCTTGAGCTAGAGCACGTGCAATAAAGACTCGTTGCAATTGTCCACCAGATAGTTCACCAATTTGGCGATTTCCAAATTCTTCCATTTTAACTTGTTTAAGACTTTCTATTACTTTTTGCTTTTCCTTTTCTTTTGGACGATGAAAAAGACCAAGTTTAGGAAATGTTCCTAATAAAACTGTTTCACTTACTTTTATAGGAAACGTTAAGTCAATAGTATTTCTTTGTTCTACGTAAGCAATGTTTTTTCTCACATTGTTTAAAGGTTGATTGTCTACGGTTGTCACACCTGAATTTTTTTTAACTAAATCCATCATCCCTTTAATTAATGTTGATTTTCCGGCTCCATTAGGTCCAATGATTCCAGTTATAGCTTTTTCTCTAATTGTGAGCGATACATCAGAAAGCGCTGGTTTGTCTTGATAAGTAACGGTTAAGTTTTTTAATTCAATCATTTTGTAACGTCCCCTCTTTTTGTTCAATTCATTATTTATACACCTTCTAAATTTAAGGTGCGCCTAAACCTCGTTTAAAGTATAACTAAATACTTTGGTTTTAGCAACCCTTTTTGCTTAAATAATTGATAATTTTTACTAATGATAGTTAGTGTATCTCTAGTTTAAATGGGATTCGAGTTGTAAGCGAATTCTTTTTTTTGTCAGTAGCCTAATTCTTTACCTAGTAAATTTTCAAACCTTTTTATCTGGTTATTATTTATAAAAAAATAAAAGCCTCAGTCATAGATTTTTGCAATCTACTACTAAGACTTTTTCTAATTTTTTTAATAAAAAAATTACCCACAATTTATTGGGTAACTTGACGTATTTATTTAACCGACTGACAAATAAGCTAATACTAGTGCTATCACAAAAAAAGCAATACCTAAAACAACGGTCACTCGTTGTAAAACAGCTTCAAAACCGCGTGCTTTTTGTTTGCCAAATAATTGTTCTGCTCCACCAGTAAACGCGCTAGCTGCATTATTTGTTTTAGTAGGTTGCATGACAATCACAATAATAAGTAAAACTGATACTATAAGTTCAGCAATTAAAAATGTATCGTACACGTTTAATGCCCTCCTGTCTAACGTTTCTCTTGCAACTTACTTTACCATAATGAACACTAAATTACCAGAAGAGTTTACCCATAGGTATCTCCTATTTGAAACAAAATAAACTGCTTTCTTAAATTTAATTTTAACAAATCGGTTTCATAAGCATCTTTAGTTAACTTTTTTTATTTAGCTAATTTTTTGAAGTTTATAGCATATTTTCTTTCTTTAGGAGATCCATCATATAGATTTTACTATCAGATGCAACTTTTCTAATTTCTAATTCGATTCCTTGTTTATTTAAATAATTAAAATCTGCAATATCTTGTGCATTCACAGCAACAGCATTCGTGATCATTTTTTTCCCAGCAGAAAAACTCATTCCTCCAATATTAACAGAATGAATTTTGACCCCACCTTCTACAACTCTTTTTACATCATGTGGATTCGTAAATAATAACATCGCCTTAAAAACATCGAATTGTGGATCTTGATAAATAGCAATCATTTTATCTATTGTAATAACATTGGCTGTTCCATCTGGAGGTGCTGCATGCTTTAATAGTGTTTTTCTTAATGTATCTTTTGCAACTTCATCACTTATCACTAATATACGATTAATTTTCAACGTTTTTGTCCAAACTGTTGCTACTTGACCATGAATCAAGCGATCGTCAATTCGTGCTAAACGAATATCCATTACCATAATTAACCATCCTTATCTTTAGTTCATTATATTGCTAATCATAGACAACACCTCTTATGGCTTATTAAGAAGTTTAGTCATTAGATAAAAATAAACCGTTCTAAACGATTTGACGCATTTAGAACGGATATTTTTACTCTTCTTCTGATTGTGCATCAAAGATTTTTAAAATATAGAAAATTTCTGAATCCGGAATAATAAGATTTAATTTTGTTTTTATCATTGTATTGGCTTCTAGTACAGCATCGAGAAAGAGATGATCTTCTTCATACTCTTCTTGAGAAGAAAGTGTGTCGTTTAATAGCACCCGTTCAAGTACACCAGCGATATGCATAATGAGTCCTATTTTTAAACTATTGGAAAATGCTTGTTTCTTATTTGCTTCTATTATATCGCTATATTCCCATAAAATAGAAATCAATTTTTTAGGATTTAAAAACGTAAAGTACGTTCCTAAGTAGTCTTCACATAATTCTTTTGTATCTATCGACTCAACTAAATCTGATTCTTCGGCTTGACTATCTAAGACCACTTGCTTAATCCGTTCTTTTCCAAAAGATTGAAACAATTCTTCCAAGGAAAGATGAGGGACTTGAATCGCAGGCTTGCTTACTCCAGCAGTAGCTAAAATATGGTACTTTTCTGCAATTTTCTTAACGGTTGAGTCCATATTTAATAAAGAGATAGAGATTACTTCGATCTCTTCATCAATAAATGTTGCCAATAACTCCTCAACACGCTGTTTTATAATCACTGCCGTTCCTTCTCCAGTGGAACAAATCGTAATGATGGCTTTAGGTTGGTAGGCTCTCTTTGTTATCTCTTCATCTTTAGAAGGATGAGGATAATCTAAGAAATTGCTATACCCTCTAAAATTTTTAAGTGTATCATGAATCT
>JAGQHW010000157.1 GCA_020431645.1 Carnobacterium sp.
CAGAGTCTAAATTATATATACACAACCTGCCTACATCCATTTTATCTCTCATACTTAATCCATTTATTAGACTTCTGCAATCAACAATTCAAACTCAATTTGCTTTATCTCCTATGCTTGATTTAATATAAATCGTAAATTCCACTGAAATGATAGCTCCACAATTTTTTTTAAGAAACTGTATTATTTTTTATCATGTTTACCTATTTATATTTTTTGATTTCATTAAATTGCCATTCACGTTCAAGAGTAATAGCTCCAATATCGTTTGTGGTTATCAATCCTATAGTCTTTATAGCATAGTCAGAAGCGATCATTGCATGCTCTTTCATATGTCCGCTCCCTACCGCCTGCCCCACTACTCTTAACGCTGTTTTTTGTATTTCAGAATCACATTCTCTAGCGAGTCTATGAATACTAAAACCTATCTGTCTCACATCATGCATTCTCGCTTCACCATCTTGCCATAATTCATTTATCCTGAATCCTTCTACTAGCTCAATATATGATTCATAATTTATATCAACTGTTTCTAAAATATGTTTTGCTAGTGATAAGGACCATTTTGCAACACTTACCTGATCCATCGTTTCATATAGATCATCTATTTGTTTTCTTAAAGGAGAATTATCGAGTATCTTTATCTTTACTTTTGTTGACATGAATAAGCCTCCCTTACCTCTTTATTCTATCAAATTAAATACATGGTCCTTTCCAATACACGATTACTTGCTACGTTGAACCAAATCATTTATCATTTTTACAACAGAAAAAGTATGTATTGAATTGGAATAGAGCGTACACAAGAAAAGAGTATTGAATTTCAAAAACAGTATTTTAATGAGGTACTTTGAAAATTTCTCTTGGAGTATGCTCTTGAGTTTAACGTTCCTAAGAAAACTCTAAGCATGGCAATAATCTCATTGTTACTATTTAAAGATAAGCAGCATCTAACCATACAAATTGTGTTGAATCTATAAAAATAGCTCTGATACTTTAATAAAGAAGTCTACTGATGGAATTGAAACAATAAAGTCTATTAGTAATACCCTTGGCCTAATTTTTTAGACCACGGGAACTTAGTTACACTACTTTGATGAATCTAGTTTGTTCATTCTAACATTTCATATTATTCCATTCACCAACGAATCCTTCGTAAGTTTAGTCCATTATTTTTATTTCAGCACAACTAACTCCTGTGTTTAGTGATACATACTAATTTTTTTCTAGTTAGCATCCATCATCAAAATGCCTATACAAAGATTTTATCCAAGTTTATTTCTTTTGCTCATAGTAGATAGTTCTTGATATTACGATACTATTTTTCTTAGAAAACTCTGTATTAAAATACTCAAAATAAGCACCTGGAGTTATGATTCCTTGAATCTTTACGATATCTATTCCAGATTGCCCAACTATCTTATCAGCTAGAAGAACACAATTCGTATTTAATCCAAAATAAGTTTTAAAAGGCCCTTTTTTAAATTTATAGAAATTCCCTTCAATAGCATTGTAGAGGATACTTGCATAATCTTCTCTAGGTTTATCAGGTATTGAGCTCGTCTCTTTATCTAATTCACTTTGGGGTTTCCATCTATATAGGTTTTTGTGAATATCCGCTATTTCACTTCTAACTCTATTTTTTTGCTCTTCATTTAATTTTAAACCAAACCCAAACAAGGTTTTCCCCATGTATTGTTGAGAAAATTCTATATAGTCATCTTTATTGGGAGATTCTACAAACACACCATCAGAGATGAGTCCCTTTAATTTATATGTTTTTTCGTCGTAACTTCCGTAAGTCATCAGTTTTCCATCAAAATAAATATCTACGTGGCCCAACATACCAAGGCCTTTTTCAGTTACATGAACAAGAACTTCTAAATCATATGGAGTCGGTTCTTTATAAGCGATCAAGTCTTCTGGTTTTAACCCTTTTGTTTCAAAGGCTTTATTGATCTTCATCAGCATTTTATGCGGAACTAAAGCCACCATAAATACAGGAAGGCTTATTTTAATGCGTCTTTTAAAAGAGTTGGTGGTCTCTTTAGGTAGACTATCTAATACCGAATCAATAATGAATGAAATCCCATAAAGAATAAAAAATAGCCCAATACTATTTGAAAGAGGCAATAGGGAAGCCAATGGATGAATAATGATTAGTATGCCTAAAATAAAAAGGACAATAGCTACAAATAAAACTAAAAATCTCCTAGCTACATCATTTTCCTTATACTGAAGATAAATCAAAAATCTAATTACTCCACTAACAAGTGCATATAGTCCAAATAAAATTGGCAGGATGCCTACAATAAGTTCTGGTTTAAAATATATCAGCCCAGCAAAAAGACTATTCATTAAAAATCCAATAACTTTAGCTATTGAGGTAAGTCTTTTTTTCTTAAGTGGCGTAAAACCAATGAGTTGAAAGAAAGCCGTAACCACGAATAATAGAACTAAAAGAGTTAAAAGATTCTTAACCGCAAATAAAAGTATTCCTTTTTGAGTTAAAAATATCGTCCCTACTATCACATATAAAAGCCCTGAAAAAACCATTGAATAAACGTTAAGATTTTTTAACTTTAATTCTTTTATTTTCATTTGTTTACCTCTTTCTACTTTCAATCAATTACTCAATGGTATCCATACTTATTCATTTAGAACAGCATTAAACTGACAATCATTCTACTTGTTAAAATGATTCAGGAGCTACAAGTTCTACCTTTATTCCATCTGGATCTTCAAAGTACACTGCACAATGATTTTCACCTCCAGAAAAAGGGTGTTGTTCTGTATAAAGAATAGAAATCCCTTTATTTCTTAGTTTTTTAGTCATTTCATCTACATGTTGTCGTGAACGAGCATGAAAAGCTAAGTGATTTAATCCTATGTTTTTTCTGTGGTACAAATTTTTTGAGAATGGTTCACTTACTTGTACAAAAACAATATACGTTTCTTCTAATTTAAAATTTTGTCTCTTTTCCCATTTTTGAAAAGAATGGTAGCCTAAATCTTCAAGAAACCATCCCCAAAAATCAGTAGACTTTTTTAAGTCAGAGACATAAAGTTCGATATGGTGAAGTAATCCTGTTGACAATGAGCACAACTCCTTTTCATTATTTAACTGAATAACATGGTAGAAAAACTTCTTTATCCTTTACTTAATCATAGAATAAAACTTGCCTACTAATCGAGTTTACACTGTCTGAGATTAAAACGATACTCTACACATTATTTGTATCCTCTAAAACTATCATTTATACTGTTTCTTCTTTTAATTCCATTCTCTTTGAGCATAACTTTCATTTCTTTCACCATATTCGGATTACCCGATATAAAGTAACATGACCTATTTTTATTTCCCTTTACATATTCTACTATATTTTCCTTTAAATCTTTCCTATCTGTCAGATAAACAATTTTTATCCTAGGATTATTACTGCTTATCTTATCTAATTCATCTTTAAAGACATACTCCCTATTACTATCTATATAAAATAACTTTACGCTCTTTTTTGTATTTCTATGTTCCAAATCCTTTAATATAGCTCTCATAGGTGTAATACCTATTCCTCCACCTATCAAAGCTATATTTTTATTTTTATTTTTACTGGAAACAAAAAAACTACCAAATGGACCTCTTAAAAAAATACTATCTCCAATTTCCATAGCTTTTAGTTTAGCTTTAAATTCACTAGGGTGTCTTCCTATTTTTGTTCCTATCGTTAACATTTCTTCATGTGGTGAAGATGCCACACTAAACATCCTAGCATTTCCTTTAATTAATTTTTCACCTTTAAAATTAAATAGACCATGCTGTCCTGCTTTCCAATTTAATGGTTCTTTAGATTCAAATGAAAAAGAATAGTTATCAGAGAT
>JAGQHW010000158.1 GCA_020431645.1 Carnobacterium sp.
TCTCCAATAACTTAAAATTATACTCAGCAGGTACTTTGCATCCATCATTGCTACTACACCAGACAAATTCTTCAAAGCCACCCATACTATCCATATCCTCCTCTCTATATATTATAGTTGTGAATTCAAGTTTCAAATCTGAAGTCTCTATGATAGCAAATAATTTTCTAAGCTTCTCTCTGTCTTTTTCTTTGTAACCCATACTTATTATTAGGGGTTCTTTATACTCCAATATAAAATCCAGTAGATACTGTGCACTTTCAAATGACCAGCTATCCCCTTGACCCATTAAGGTTACTTCAGTATTTTCATCAAATTTATCCATTTTTTTAAAGATTTTTTCATTATTTATTTCACTTAAGTATGTCAGAGTATATCCTGTCCTAGGATCTTCTATGTTGATTGTATTGTATTTTAGAAGTTCTAAAAAGGCTTTAAATCCTTGTTCACTTTTCTTATCATAGTTTTTAGATTTTATTTTCATCCACGCCATTACTTCAGTTGACATTTTATTTCTCCTTCTTGTTCTTGATTGTTATTTAGTAAAAAGTTTTAAAAGCTCTCTACACTCACTATATTCTCTAGTATCTTTTAGCTGTTTTATATTTTTTGTATAGAGGAATAGTACCATTTATACTTTTTTTCTTTACACCAAACCTTTCCCACAATATATCTCTTAATATTTAATAATCTCTGTAAATTAATTTTAGGTTTGATAATTTGTCAGCCAAAGTGACTATTTAAAAATTGATATCCTCATTATTTTTCTTTAATTTGCTTATACGTTTCTTTATCTATTATTGCTACAAATTAATTCTCCCTGAGTTAAATTTTTTATTTTTATTCTGCTAATAAATCATTAGAGTTATAGATACGTATCTATAACTCTAATGATTTATTAATATTTTGATAAAACTAATTATCTAGGTTTTCATACATTTCTTATCAAATGATATCAGTGAGAAATTATTTTTTCACCAAAATAAAATTTAAAATCAATTTGTGACTCATTCATTGCTTTTTTCTCTTTCATCAATATTTTAAATTTATCTTTCTCAAATATAATACATTTAAAAGTATCCTTCATTTCAATGACAAAAATATAGAATTTTATTTTTTCAATATCGTCATATGGTTTCCACGTAATTGAATGAAATCCCATCCAAATGAAACCTTCTCTTTCCCATTCTTTACTGATTTTAATTACACAATTATCAGAACTGATTTCACTAACATCCTTTTCTTCAATAAGTTTATCCAGAATAAATTTCTTTTGAGCTACCCTGGATTTCGAACTTATTTCATTGATTTTAGGAATATCTGTTGTGTTTCCTTGATACATATATTTTTTTATTTCTATTTTATCTCTATCATCATAAATAATGGTTAATTTTTTACTATCTTTTGAATCATTTATTAGATTTTCATCATTTCCATCATTATTTAAAATTTTTCTAACTATAACAGAATTAGATAAACTAATTATCGTTGAGTTTGTTTTCAATTGAATACTGTTCATAAAATTATTGCTTCTAAAAAATTTAATTACTATTTCTATGTTTTCCTCCAAATATTTTATCATTTTTATTAATTGTTTACTTCCTTCATCACTATTTGATTTTAAGTGTCTTCTTATTTCGTCGATATCTTCTTTAAATTTTTTATAGCTTTCTTCTTCATTTTCAATAGGGTAGCATTTTTCTACAGAATTTTCCAAGTCTTTTAACATTTTCTTTATTTCTCCATCTATTTCTTCCTTATTTTTACTTTTTCTATAAAAAATATCTTCAAAATTTACTACACAAGAATAAAAGTTACAATCCTTAATTATTGTATTTTTAATAAAATTCATAGAAAATTCGCATTCCCAAAATTCTTTATTCTTTAAATTTATACTATCGTCTTGTTTTGAGACTTTTATTTTTGCATTTTGCATAATATCGAATTTTGAATTCGCAAATACTTTATAATAATCATATTCTAATGATTCCATTCTATTATTTTCACATAATTTTTTTATAATTCTGGGAACAATTTTCGAAGAGCTCGCTATCCATTCATTATCTTTTTCAGATAATTTTTTATTTATTTCTTTTTTTTCTGGAAATTTTTCTGGTAATTCTGGTAATTCTGGAAATTTTTCTATTTTTTCTTCTTCATAAATTTTAGAAAAATTGATATTAGGTTGAGCCGCATATACAACAGAAAGTAATCCTTCATAGTTTAAACTGATAGCCTCTTTTTTGTAGTTATCTTTTATAATTTTTTCAAAAGAATTCATAATATAATCTATTTTAGAAATATGAACTGTTGTAAGTTTATTACTCTCTTGAACATCTTTAATCAATCCGTTAATTTCTTGATCATAATGTTTAACGGTTTCTAGTAAGTTTTGCTCAGTATTACTCTTTATTGAAAAATACCAAGTGATTATAGTTGGAAAAGCGACAGCACTAGCAATTAACAATTCCGGACTACTTATTTTTCTTATTAGACGACTATCAGGATAAATTTCAGTTAAAATTAGAACTACAATAAAAATTGATATTCCAGAAAATATTGATATAAAAAATATTGTATGTATATTAAGACCTTTTAGTTTTCCCAATTATCTCTCTCCTCTTCCTTCAAAAAAATCCTAGCAAATTACATTATATCTGCTAGTTTTATACCATCGAATTCCCAATATTGGGTGCCTTGATAAGATCCTGATTTAGTAACTGTTCCTTTTCTTGTTTCAATTTCATTAGTTAGAGGTGAAAGAAACCACTTTTCTCCTTCAAACATAACTTTCCTATCATCTACAATTTTTACTTTAATAGATTTATCTGAGATATAGTCTATTTCTTCTTCTATTAAATTAAGTTCTAAAAATGATAGTTTTTTTCCCTTTTGCTCATAATTATTTTTATATCTTTTTTCATCTGGAATAGGAATAACCTTTTCAACTATAAACTGTGTTATCCATTTACTGCGATTTTGGTTACTATTTTTATTCCATTTTGAACGATTGATTATTTCTTTTTTTGTAATCTGAAGTCCAGAATTTTCCTTATAAACTTCTTTTTTATTATCAAAAGATTTATTCCCTAATTCTTGATTATGATGGATTAAAGTTAAATTACCAAGATTATGAATATATTCCTGGTGAATACTTTCATAATCTCCTTATAGTTCTTCCATCCATATATTATTTAATATCTAAGACATTATATGTTCAACTCGACGGTCTTTGTCCATTCTATCAGGTCTCGATTTTGTAATTTGTTCTTCAATTAAAGTTAGAACAAACTTAGCTTGATTGAAATTACAAAAGTTCATAGTCCTCAACTCATTTACAATTTCATTATCATTAGGTAATCTTGTAAAGTTTTCTAAACTAGATAAAATTTTAAACATGCATGCCTTTTTATTTTATTTTATTTTATTTGAGCTTATTCGTTCGCACCTCACTACTTTTTAAATCAAAAAATCTTAATTCATTAAAAAATCGTTGCTAACGATATAATGGATTTCAATTCAAATAATGGTCTATCTTACATTAATTCATCAATTATATCATATAAAATTAGTAGACTGAAATAAAAAAAACGATTTATATTTAATTCAAATGCTATCTTTTTTTCTAAATCTATTTGGACACAGTTAGGTGCTAAATTGTATTTTAATTTTACTATTAGAAAATCAGATTTTACACTTTTATCTGTTTCCTATAGCAGTTATAAGTTTTTTTCTTTTTAGTGTTCTCTATATTTAAAAAAATGGGTTAAGTATTCTTGCAGATATTTTTTTACATGAGTTTATTGCTATTCTTATTGAAAGATCTATATTAT
>JAGQHW010000159.1 GCA_020431645.1 Carnobacterium sp.
GTTGATGAGCCTATGGTCTTGGATGCTGGTATTGCACAAATTCCTCCTACTTTTTATGAAAAATATACCGTTTTGAAAAGTGAGCCTTTTTATTTAGAAGTTTTAAATAAAGCTGCTAGTAAAGGACTAGCTTTAAAAGATTTATCTGATATTTTAGCTATCCCTCAAGAAAACATCATGGCTATAGGAGACAATGAAAATGATCGCGATATGCTCGTTTTTGCTGGCGTTGGAGTAGCAATGGGTAATGCCGTTGAGGGGATTAAGGCCATTAGCAATTATATTACAGATACAAATGAATTAAATGGTGTAGCAACTGTTATCGAAAAATTAGTCTTTAACGAATAAAAAAAACACTTAGGAATAGCTACGATTTGTAGTGATTCCTAAGTGTTTTTTTATTTTTGGCTAAGTAGTTCACCATTTAAAGCGTAGTTTTCTGGTTGCATCTCATTAAGAATAACATGTACTTTCTCACTTGGAGCACCTGTATTTTTAACGACTGCTTCGGTTACCTCTTTGACCAAATTAATTTTTTGTTCTACTGTACGTCCTACAACTAATTCAATATGAACGAATGGCATTTTTATTCCTTCTTTCTCTTTTAAATTCCCCTTAATTTTCTTTGCGATAGAGCGTTTCATTAGAGAATTTCACTATTCTTTTGTATACTTGCTTTGTACGAAAGATACTAGAAAGGAGTTTTGCTACATGTCAGATTCAAAAGTTTTGTACCAAACTACTGCTATTAATACCGGAGGAAGAAATGGAGAAAGTCACTTACCAGATAAATCCTTCTCAGTACGCGTATCTACACCTAAAAAAATGGGAGGTCCTGGTCAAGGAAGCAATCCTGAGCAACTTTTCGCACTTGGATATAGTGCCTGTTTTAACTCCGCCCTAGAGCATATCATGAAAGAAGAAAACAGCAGCGGGAAATCACAAGTTACCGCAACGATTGAATTGATTTCTGATCCTACTGACAATGGCTTTAAACTTGCTGCTACTATGGAAGTTGCCATTGAAGGAAAAGATTTAGCTGAAACAAAAGTATGGGCTGACAAAGCACATGCCTTTTGCCCTTACTCTAAGGCAACCAAAGGCAATATTGCTGTTACAGTAACGGCTGTTGAATACAAAGAAGATCTTTAAAAATAACTAGTCAACAAATGAGTCGGATTTAAAAATCCGGCTCTTTTTTCTATGCTTCTTTTCTGATTAACCCACTTTTCACTTTGTATCTTTTATATATTGCTCAACTGCCCAACGGTGACTGCCGCGTTTTAACTTCTTCAAGGCTTCTAAAGGCGTCATCCACTCTATCGCATTAAAGTCTTCTAGAGGTTCCCCAATTCCTTGCCAAAAATCAATCTTATAAAAGTAAGCAGGATTATGGTAATACTTTTTACGATGAGTAGAATAAAAGTAATCTTCACCAGCACCGATATACTTACCAACTTCTACCTCATAACCTAACTCTTCTATAGATTCTCTTTTGAGAGTTTCCTCATCTGTTTCTTGTTTCTCTTTTTCGCCCCCTGGCAATAAATATGAACCATTTGGTGGTGAAACAACGACTATTTTATCTTTAGTGGGATTTAATATAATACCATATACTCCAATTCGCAGATGATAATTTTCTGTTTTTAGTCTTTCACCAAACGTATGAGTAATCATGTCCATCACCCTCTCATTTTTTATAACCCTCATATTCTAATCTTATTCTCATTATTTTAACCGTTTACATAAAAAGAGTCAATCTTATTTACAATAAAAATAGAGTAGATTTCTCTACTCCTAAAAAATCCCACCGTCTGCTATTTGTATGACAAGTATTAACTCGTACTTTTTTTGATTAAAATAGATTTCGAGATAGTTTCTATCGCTTTTATTTGAGCTTTGTTGCTTTAAGAAAAGCTTTATTTTGAAGGATACCATATAATAAAAGACAATTAACCGGTGCTAAAACTAAACTTTGAATAACACGTGCTGGAAAAATAGCGTAAATAGCTTTGTCTAATATGATTTTTAGCCAAAGTGTATTTAAACCCAAATTAATAATCACCGTTATCAACAAAACAGCTAAGATGACTCGTTTGAGCGTTTTAGGTTTTTTATATAAAATTAAACCATAGATAACGCCACCTAAAAAAGCCGATAATGTAAAACCTGGAAAATACAAAGCTATTTTAGGAAAAAGCATAATTCCCATAAAGTCTGCCATTGCAGCAGCTGTACCTGCAATCCATGGTCCATAGAGCATCGCTATAATAGCAATTGGCAAGAAACCGAAACCAATTCGAACGATTGGTGTTTCTATTGCTACAAATCTTGTTAATATAATATCCAATCCCATCAGTAATCCGATGATTGAAATACTTCTTGCATCAAACTTATTCTTACCCATCTTGAAGATCTCCCTTTAAGAGCTCCACACATAAAAACTATGCAGCGAATGCAGAAACAAAACCGCAAATTACCTAAGTAATTTTTCGTCTGAGGGCAACATCCCATCCCTACAGCACTTAACGCTTCGTTTCCTACTCTGATTATTTGACTAACAAGTTTATTTAACTTGCTGCCGAAGATAACTATAGCATGGTTTGAATTCGTCTGACAATTTAACTGCCTATTTAGTTTTCAAAAAATTAACATAGAGTAGAGAAAATCAATACTCTTTCTCATTTACTTGTTAATCAAGTTCTTCTATTAACTGTTTCATTTCTTCAATTTCTTTCTTTTGAGCTTTTATAATATCATCTGCTAGTTTTTTTACCCTTGGATCTTTAATATCTGCTCGTTCACTTGTTAGTATTGCGATAGAATGATGTGGAATCATCCCTTGCATATAATCAACCTCATCTATCGTTGTTTGATTTCTCATCAGAAAGAAAGACAAAGAAAATACAATGATACTTGTCATGACGATTGCTGTATTCGCTTTTTTATTTTTCAACATATTAAGCATGAATAGGAGCATCACAATTGCCATAACACATGTTGACAATATCGTCATATAAAGTCTCATCTCACTGAAAAAAACATGGTCTAATTGATACGTATTCAAGTACATAACACCGTACATTAGGATACTCGAAGTTAAAATCATCCCTAAAAATTTAATGTAGCCTTTATTCATCTTCTCACTCCTTTTCTTATTTTAGTATTAAAAAAACTAGTTGGCCTTATTGTAACTTATTTTAATCGTATCGTTTTTATCTTTAAACTACAAATAAAACACTTTTAAAGAAAAAGTAGAATTGGATATAAATTCAGTGATTTCATTCTTTTTAAGAACAAAAGTAAAATAAAAAATAGAAACGACAACTCATTTTTGTAAGAAAATGAATCGCATTCCTATTTTAAAAAATTAATTTGCTAACATTTTAATGCTTGTATTTACCTTAACTAATTTTTCTAATTTTTCTTCAACAACTTTATTTATTTCGTCCATTTTATCGACTGCACTCATATAATTTAAATGTTCTTGTGTACTCATACTTTCTTTAAATTGCATAATATTTTTTTGCATTTCAATTATTTCATTTAGTATATCTAAGCTATCTCCATATGCTTCAATAAAATCTTCTAATTCTACTTTCAACTCTATTTCAACTTTAGTTTCTGTCATAGTACTCCTCCTTTTGCTCTTTTTATTTTTTAATAAATAAATGTACTACTTTTTAGACTGAATGATAACTTGCGACTTTTTTTCTTATTATAAAGGAAGATTTCTTTTTGAAAAAATGATTTGCCCTA
>JAGQHW010000015.1 GCA_020431645.1 Carnobacterium sp.
AAAAAAAACAGAGTAGAATTTCTCTACTCTGAAAAAGTCCAACTTTTGGGGGTCACTATATCCATAATAAAGTGGAAGGTTCTTTTTTTCTAGTTATTTCTATGCGTTAGCTGAGATTGAACCAATTTCTGTTTTTCCAGAAACCACTCCATTTGTATTTAATGTAAAGTCAGCAACTTTATCCATATTAGTAAAGACAACAACCATTGCATTGTCTTTTCCTGCTACTTCAAGAGCTACTAAATTAACTGTTGAAACAACTGTATTTTCATCTATTTGGTCGCCCTCTTTAACAACTGTTTCAAAAGGTGCACCATTTAATTCTACTGTATCAAGACCCATATGCAGCAAAACTTCGATGCCATTTTCAAGTAAAATACCTATAGCATGTTGTGTTGGAAAAACACTTAAAACTTTTCCAACCACTGGTGAAGTAATCTTACCGTCTGTTGGAATAACAGCAAATCCATCTCCCATCATTTTTTGAGAAAATACTGGATCTGAAACTTCTTCTATTGAAACTAACTTCCCGTTAGCTGGTGCGTATAGTTTAATTGTATTGCTAGTTGGTGCTTCATCTGTTTTCTTTAAAAAATCGAATAATCCCATTTTCATCCATCTCCCTTGAGTAATTTTACTATCCTTTATTTAGCCTAATTGAAAAAGACTTCTTGATTATTATACCATAAACAACAGTTTTTTTATAGATAAATAGGCCCCACAGCTTTTTAGTAGAATTCACTCTAAACCAGATAGATTTATTTTCATCAGATGGATACTTCTTGTTTTCTCAAATCACAAATCTCTAGCATTAATTGAAAGAAACATCATTTTATTAAATTTATTTGGATGTTTGAGTAAAATTAGGTATACTTATTTTTATGCACAATGAAAAATAAAAATAAAAGGAGTTCATTATGATCTTTATTGAATTATTAAAAGCGATTTTCCTTGGAATCGTTGAAGGTATTACAGAATGGCTGCCTATTAGCAGTACTGGACATATGATTTTAGTTGAAGAATTTATTCAACTCGATGCATCTGCTGAATTTAAAGAAATGTTTTTTGTCGTTATTCAACTTGGAGCTATTCTTGCAGTAGTATTACTTTTTTTCCATAAATTAAACCCTTTTTCTCCTAAAAAAACGAGTAATGAGAAAAAAGAAACGATGTCTATTTGGTATAAAGTCATCATTGGAGTTCTACCGGCTGCTGTTTTAGGTTTTTTATTCGATGACTGGTTGAATGATCACTTGTACAATTATATTACTGTAGCCATTACACTAATTATTTATGGTATTTTATTTATCGTTATTGAAAATCGCAATAAAGGCCACAAAGGAACTATTCAGACCTTTAATGAATTAACTTATAAAACAGCCTTTTTAATTGGGATATTTCAAGTTCTCGCACTCATTCCGGGGACATCTCGCTCAGGTGCAACTATTTTAGGAGCTATTTTACTTGGCTCTTCACGTTATATTGCGGCAGAGTATTCTTTCTTTTTATCCATTCCTATTATGTTTGGAGCAAGTGCTTTAAAACTAATTAAGTTTGGCTTTGATTTTACTGGTATGGAGGTAGCCATTTTACTAACAGGTATGATTGTCGCTTTTGTTGTTTCAGTCTTTGCCATTAAATTCTTATTAGGTTATATTAAAAATAATGATTTTAAAGCTTTTGGTTGGTACCGTATTATTTTGGGTGTCCTCGTAATCGGTTATTTTCTTTTCTTTAACTAATCGCAATACTCTCTGCCTTTTCATCAAGAAAAGACTTCTTATCTTTAAGAGGTCTTTTTTTCGTTTTTTTCTATTGATAACGATAATCATTCTCAGTTATTTATAATCATTACAATCTGATAACGATTTGTGTTATGATAGATTCAAATCTAATAACTATAAAAAAAGGAGCAAAAAAGATGAGCCTACTATTTAAAGAAAATAAACCTATGGTCGCAACAATACTCAGTGGATCGCTCATTATAATTGGCCTATTTTTTACATTTACTGACTATAATACAATTGCAGCACTCGTTTATATTTCTTCTTTTATTATTGGAGGTTTTCATCAAGCAAAAGAAGGCTTACAAGATACTATCCAAAACAAAAAATTAAATGTTGATATATTAATGGTTCTAGCTGCACTGGGGGCTTCAGCTATTGGCTATTGGATGGAAGGAGCTTTACTTATTTTTATTTTTTCTTTAAGTGGTTCACTTGAGGTCTATGCAACAAATAAAAGTACTAAAGCGATTACTGAATTAATGACTTTAACACCAGAAAGTGCGATGCTGATTCAATCAGATGGTTCTATTAAAGAGATTCCAACTTCCTCACTATCTATTGGAGATAAATTAATGGTTAGCAAAGGAACAACTATTCCAATTGATGGTATCCTACTAAGCAAAGAAGGCTTAATCGATGAGTCAGCTATTTCTGGTGAATCTATCCCTTCAGAAAAAGTTGCTGGTGATGAAGTGATTGGTGGAACCATTAATTTACAAGAAGGAATTACCGTTCAAGTCTCTAAAGATAGCTCAAATACTTTATTTGCTAAAATTCTACGAATGGTTGATGAAGCACAAAGTACCCCTTCTAAGACAGCCACTATGATTGAAGCAATTGAAAATAAGTATGTTATTTCTGTACTTGTCTTTGTTCCAGTTATGATTGCTATTTTCTATTTCATCTTAAATTGGGGATGGAACGAATCTTTCTATCGAGGAATGGTATTGTTAACGGTCGCTTCTCCTTGTGCGCTGGTAGCTTCTGCTGCTCCAGCAACACTATCTGCCATTTCAAACAGTGCACGTAAAGGGATTTTATTTAAAGGTGGATCGTATCTCGAAAACTTTGGCCAAATTCGTGCTATTGCTTTTGATAAAACTGGAACACTTACGCAAGGGAAACCGGTAGTAACAGAGTCTTTTTTCAAACCTGAAGAAAATAAACAAGCCATTATAAATGTTTGTGTGGCTATGGAAAAAACGTCAACACACCCCATTGCTCGTGCAATTGTTGAGGCTTTTAGTGAAACAAGTAATCACGAGTTAGTTATTGAAAATTTAAAAGACCATACTGGTCATGGATTATCTGGTAAAGCCTATGGTGAAGAATGGAAAATTGGAAAAAAAGACTATGCTTTAATAGAAAAAAATACTCTTTTTACTGATAGAGCTGAAACATTACAAGAAGAAGGCAAAACAGTTATTTATATTAGTAAAAATAATCAGGTTGTTGCTTACTTTGGATTACTTGATACGCCTAAAGAAGAAGCAAAACAAATGGTTGATTATTTCAAATCTCAAGGTGTTTATACTATTATGATTACAGGTGATAACCCTGCAACAGCAGCAACAGTTGGTGCAATTGTCGGTGTTGACGAAGTCAAAGCAAATTGTTTACCTGATGAAAAAGCTGAATTAATTAAGGAATTGAAGAATAAATACGGCTCTATTGCGATGATTGGAGATGGCATTAACGATGCGCCTGCTTTAGCAAATGCTTCTATTGGAATTGCAATGGGGGCTGGAACAGATATCGCAATGGATGTTGCTGATGTGGTTCTTATGAAAAATGATTTAACTCAATTAGCCTATAGTCACCAATTATCTAATCGCCTTAAAAAAATTACAATTCAAAATATTGTTTTCGCTATTAGTGTTATTATCATTTTAATTATCAGTAATTTATTTCAAATTATCACTTTGCCTTTAGGGGTTGTCGGTCACGAAGGCAGTACTATTTTAGTTATCTTAAATGGATTAAGGTTACTAAAAACAAATCCTGCTTCATTCAAAACAAAGTGAGTAAAAAGCGGCTAGGATTTATTCCTAATCGCTTTTTTGCTCACTTTTTTTAACTGTTATTCAAAAAATGCATGATATAAGGCCTTGATAGCTTGTTCTTCTTGATTTGCAGAAATACCAAACATAAAACTAACCTCAGATGCTCCTTGGTTAACCATTTCAATATTGATATGGTTTCTAGTAAGAGCAGTTGCTGCTTTGGACATCGTCCCGCTATTTTGACGCATACCTTCGCCCACAATCATAATCAAAGCTAAATTGCCCTCAACTACAACGCTGTCAGCTGAAAGTTCATTTTTTAATCGATTGATTAATAAGTGCTGTCCTTTTTCAGATAATTGATTTTCTCTGAGGATAATAGTTAAATCATCAATTCCTGACGGCATATGTTCATAACTCAAGTTTTGGTCTTCTAAAATCTCAAGAACACGGCGACCGAAACCTATTTCACGATTCATCAAATATTTTTCAATATAAATACTACAAAATCCAGTAGAACTTGCTATTCCAACAACTTCTTGATCAGAAAGTTGGCGTTTCTTCAGAATACTCGTACCTGGTGCCTTTGGATTATTTGTATTTTTTATTTGAACAGGAATTCCTTCTTTAAATGCAGGAAACAGTGCCTCATCATGTAGAACAGAAAATCCAGCATAAGATAGTTCGCGCATTTCT
The DNA here is from genome assembly GCA_020431645.1 of Carnobacterium sp. GTDB lineage: Bacteria > Bacillota > Bacilli > Lactobacillales > Carnobacteriaceae > Carnobacterium_A. The sequence continues at coordinate 4,487 of JAGQHW010000015.1, forward strand.
CGATAAGTTAATTCTTTGATTGCGCATGGATTCATCACGACTGATGGATTTGCTACATAAATCGCATCCACATCTGTAAAGTTTTCATATAAAGAAGCTTGAACACCATTAGCTAAAATAGCACCAGTAATATCTGAACCACCTCGTGAAAAAGTACAAATTTTACCTGATTTAGTGTAACCAAAAAAGCCTGGGAAAATAATGATTTCTTTTATTTTACGTAACTGATATAAATTTTTATATGACTCAGCTAAAATCTGAGCATTGCCTGGCTCATCTGTTACGTATAACCCCGCTTCTCTAGGATTAACATAGCGAGCAGGCAGCCCTTCTTTATTAAAATAAGCTGCAATAAGTTTTGCGTTATTGTCTTCTCCACTTGCTTTAAATGTATCTAGATAGTAATCTGGATTCACTTTATCGCCATTCACCAATGCCAATAAATTAGCTTTTATTTCTTCTATTGTGACCGAATCTAATTCTAATTCTTCAGCTATTAGACGATAACGAGATAAAACTTTCGCCATTTCTTTCTCTATTTCTTGGCCTTTTAGCGCTGCTATACCGAGATTGATTAAGAGGTCTGTTACTTTTTCATCTGCAGATGACCGCTTGCCTGGGGCCGAAACAACGACTATTTTACGATTTGGATCATCTATAATAATTTGTAAAACTTTTTTTAATTGTTCCCCTGAAGCTAAAGAACTTCCACCAAATTTTATCACATTCATTAAATACACTTCTTTCTTTTCTTAACTTATTTTTCTTATTTTCTCTTTTTTTTAAGAAAGAATCAAGCTTTTCAAAAAATAGTTCCATTTTTCACTCTAGATGTTAGAACTAGTCATCAAATCATCTTGAGATTGTCATAAAATTGCAACTTTAGTCTCTATGTATCTGGACAAAATAGCGTTATAATAAAGTTAATACCGATTGATTTACTTGTTAGTTTGTCGATAAACTTTATTAAGTCGTTACTTATTTTAAAAAGGAGATAGAAAAATGAAACGAAAGCTGTTTATAAAATTATTTATTAGTTTTACACTTGTAAGCAAATTAGTTGCGATTATCACTACATTCCAAAAATCTCATGCAACATTGGACCCTTTGAATTTTTTCATTGGTCAATGGCATGTTAGTGAACCTGCTTCATCTATTGAAATGTCTATTCAAATAAAAGAAAATCGGCAAGTCTATTTAAACAATCAATTAATGAACGGTCAATTAGTTTTTATTGAAAACGATAAATTAATTTTTAAAGATCATTTCGGCTATGAATTAATCGTTACTAAAACTTCACCTACTACACTAAACTTATTTGATGAAGCTGATGAAAAAGATTATCAACTTGTTCGAGAAACTGAGCTATTATACTAATTCTAATTATTCTTTTACAAAAATAAGAGCCTTGGCCACAGCATAGAAATTGTGGCTAAGGCTCTTTATTTTAGTTATTCTGCTTCGATATAAGCATTTTTATACGTGTATTTTGCTCCTACTTGATGATTGTAGATATCTTTTACATTTGTTTTTTGCAATGTTGCGGCTGCTCTTTGGAAAAGAGGAGCAACTCCTGCTTCATCTAATAGAATTTTTTCTGCATCCAATAAGTTTTTCCAACGTTCGTCTACATTTGTAGCATTTTCATTCTTAGATAATTCCACTAATTTATCAAATTCTGCATTGCTATAACTTGATCTGTTGTAAGGACTTTCTGTCATTAGTAAATCAATAAAGTTTACTGGGTCCGCGAAGTCTGCACCCCATCCACCTAATGCGAAGTCATAGTTTTGTTCAGTTTGTAATTCTAAACGAACTTTGAACGGAACATTTTTAACTTTGATTTTTACGCCTGGTAGGCTAGTTTCAATCTGATCTTTCATGTATGCTGCGATTTTTTTGTTCGTTTCATCATCGTCTCCAAGTAATTCTAATTCTACGCTATCAACGCCAAGTTCAGATTTTGCTTTTTCCCAATTTTCTAAAGCAGCGTCTTTGTCGTAAGACAAGTAGTCACCAGATTCTTCTCGGAAATCTTTTTTCGTATTTGGATTTGCAGCTAAATCAGCTGGTACTAGTCCTCCTAATACTTGAGAACCATTTGCTAAGATTTCATTAGCCAGTAATTCTTGGTCAAATGACGTCGCAATTGCTTTACGCAAGCTTTGATTTGCTAAAGGAGTCTTCTCACCATTTTTCTCTTGGTTAAATTGTAGGTAAGATGATCTAGCTTCTGTCTCAACGACATAGTCATCGTTTCCTTGGAATTGTTTTGCAAACTCTCCTGTTAAGTTTACACGATCTAATTGACCTGAATCATATAAGTTCAAAGCTGTAGAAGTTTCTTTGATAACTTCAACATTAATTTTATCTAAGATAACATTTTCAGCATCCCAATAATCTTCATTTTTATCATATGACCAATTTAAGTTTGTTCCATCCCACTCACTAAAAGTAAATGGTCCGTTAAAAATCATTGTCTCAGCAGAAGTACCATAGTCAGCAGCTTGTTCTTCAACAAAAGCTTGGTTTTGTGGGAAGAACGTTGGAAATGCCATCAATGAGATAAAGTATGGAACTGGTTTCTCCATCGTTACTTTAAATTCATAATCCCCTACTGCTTCTACTCCTAAAGTTTCTTTATCTGCTTCACCTTCCATAATTGCTGCTGCATTTTTTATTCCGTCAAATAAGTATGAATAAGGTGCTGCAGTATCAGGATCTACAATTCTTTGCCATGCATAGACGAAGTTCTCAGCTGTTACAGGATCTCCGTTAGACCATTTTGCTCCTTCTTGTAATTTAAAGCTGTACTCTAAACCGTCTTCACTGATCACTGCTTCCTCAGAAGCAAGTGCTGGAATAGGCTGGCTATCTTTGTCTAAACGATAAAGTCCTTCATTAATTTGGTTAAATACAGTAAAACTGACAGTATCTGTCGCAAGAGCTGTATCTCCTGTAGGCAATTCAGCGATTTCAACTAAGTTTAAAACTTGCTCATCTGCTAAATTTGAATCATTTGATCCTTTTGAACTTTCTGTTGCATCGTTGCTCTCATTATTGCCGCATGCAGTCAATAAACTTGCTGTTAACAATACTGCACTAGCGTACCACCATTTCTTTTTCATATATCCAATCCCCTTTAGTTGTTTTTTTTCAATTAAATTAGAATTAGATTCTATTTAAATGAGAACTTTCTAATAATATACAGGGAAAAAACAGATAAAGCAAGAGTTTTATCTGTTTTCTTTTATTTATTTTTTTATTATTCATTTCACATTAGAATTAGATTAGAAAAAACAGTCTAATCTTTCCCCTTAATTAATAGATAAATCTCATTCATTTTGGATACTTTTTACTATTTTTACCCCTTGTGGTGCAATCATTTGATTCTTAATATCTTGTCGCTTAAAAAAGCTTCTATAATCAAAACAATCATTATTCTTTATTGTTTCTGTTCTAAACTCTCGTTCTTCTTTTGAAGAATTAACTAAAGTAAGAACATAATCTTCGTCGGATAAATACCTTAAAACTACAAATAAACAATCTGTTGAAAAAGAATAAAACGCTCCTTCTACTAAAGATTTTTGATTTTTTCTTAATGCACTCAATTCTTTTACAACTAATTGAGTCTCTTTGTTTTCATTACCCCAAGGAAACTGTCGTCTGTTATCTGGGTCCATCCCTCCTTCTAAACCGACTTCATCCCCATAATAGATACAAGGTACTCCTGGAAGAATAAATAGCAACACTAGCGCTTGTTTCACCTTCTTGCTATTTCCTTGAAGAGCTGTAAAAATTCTAGTTGTATCGTGACTTCCAATATTATTCAAATTATTTTTCAAAGTTTCTGGTGGATAATTTTCTTTTAAATTCATGCACATTAATACGGTTTCTTGTGTGGTTGTTTGATTATCCAATAATCCGATGATGATATCTCTAAATGGGTAATTCATTACGCCGTGCATAATGCCCCCTTTAAGATACTGTCGCCGTTCTCCATAGGCAATTTTATTCGTCGCATCTTCCCATACTTCTCCAATTAAGACTAAATCAGCTGCTGATTTATCCATCCCTCTTCTAATTCCCAATAAAAAATCATCGCTTAACTCATCTGCTACATCGATTCTCCAACCGCCAATCCCCATTTTCGACCAATGTTGGATGACACTTTCATCGTTTGCATAAATGAATTCTTTTACTTCTTGATTTTCTTTATTAAGTGTTGGCAAATCTTTAATCCCCCACCACGAACGAAAGTCAGTTGGAAAATGATCAAATGTAAACCAATCTTTGTAAGGACTTTCTAATGATTGATAAGCTCCTAGGCTACTATACGTATCAAATTGATTAAAATAACGACTATCTGCCCCTACATGATTGAAAACACCATCTAAAATAATTTTTATCCCTACTTGTTGAGACTGTACAATTAATTCTTTAAATTGAGCTTCATCTCCAAACATAGGGTCTATTTTCATGAAATCAGCTGTATCGTATTTATGATTGCTACGCGCTTCAAAGATGGGATTAAGGTATAAAATAGTTACACCTAACTCAACCAGATAAGGTAATTTTTTAATAATACCTAATAAATTCCCACCAAAAAATTCCCAACGAATGATTTCGCCTTCTTCGTTTTTTATATATAAAGGCAAATCTTCTTGAGTAGCATAAATAAACGAATTTTTTTTACGTTCTTTTACTTTCCCATTTTCGTTGCCATTATAAAATCGATCGACAAATAATTGATAAGCTACTCCGTTTTGATACCATTCTGGAGCTGGGTCATCAAAAAGATAGCTAGTTAATTGGTATTGTTTGATGTCTTCTTTTTCGTAATAAATCGTTCCTTTTCCACCAAGATTATACTGATTGTTTCCATAGTAAATGATTCTCACATAGTTATCTTCTTCGTACTCGATTTTAAAATGATAGAAATATAAGCCACTACCATTAGACACAGTAAAAACCGTTTTAACTGTCATCTGATTCACAGGTGTCATTTTGATTTGGAAGCTTTCACCAAAATCTTTATGAATCATTAAATAAATTGCTTTTACACCATCTAATGAACAATCTAACTGAAACTGTACGTCACTTCCAACTTTAACCGCTCCAAATGGCGATTTGTATTCTTCTTCCCATGAATGATACGTTATTTTTTCCACAACTAAATCCTTTCTTGCTTACCCATTAAATAGGCTCAGTTAAAAATGTTTTTTGGTGTATATCTGATAATTGAGAATCTGTTTTCCAAATTTCTTCAGCATACCGTTGAATGGTGAAGTCAGCTGAGAATGGTCCTGAGCTTGCGATATTCATGAGCGATTTTTGATTCCATTTTATTTTATCTTTATACAATACATCAATTTCTTCTTGTGCTTGAATGTAACTATCAAAATCTTTTAACAAAAAGTATTCATCATTGTGATAAACGAGAGAATCAAAAATGGCACGGCCTTCCATTTCAATATCCGGAATTGTTCCATCAATAAGTGTGTTTAAAACTTGCTTTAATCGTGGATTCGTTTCATATATTTCTCTTGGGTGATACGAACCATTTTCATTGAGAATTTCTACTTCTTGATCGTTTAAACCAAACAAGAATAAATTATCTTCTCCTACAAAATCTCTTATTTCTACATTAGCTCCATCTAGTGTCGCAATCGTTAATGCACCGTTTAACATCAATTTCATATTGCTTGTTCCTGATGCTTCTTTACCGGCTAGCGAAATCTGTTCGCTAACTTCAGCAGCTGGAATAATCAGTTCAGCTAATGAAACACCATAATTTTCGACAAAAACAATTTTTAGCTTATCGCCAATTTCTGAATCGTTATTAACTAATTCAGCAAGAGCATTAATTAATTTGATAATTTGTTTTGCATAAGAATAACTTGGTGCAGCTTTTGCTCCAAAAATAAAGACACGCGGCTGAATAGCTAGTGTTGGGTCTTCTTTTATTTTCAAATACCGATCAATAATGTGCAAGACATTTAATAATTGTCTCTTATACGCATGCAATCGTTTAATTTGAACATCAAATAAAGCTTCAGGATTTATTTCGATGCCCATTTCATTTTTTGTATAAGCTGCAAATTTTTCTTTATTTACCAATTTAATCGTACCTAATTTATCCAATGTTTCTTGATCACCAATAAAAGCTTTGAAAAGTTTTAATTCAGCTGGATTCGTTTTCCAATCTGTTCCAATTTTATCGTCAATTAACTTTGTTAATTCTTCGTTTGCCAAATGCAACCAACGTCTTTGAGTAATACCGTTAGTTTTGTTATTAAATTTGGCTGGATACATTTGGTAAAAGTCATTCAATACATCGTGCATTAAAATTTCAGTATGCAGCTTCGCTACCCCATTCACACTATGGCTTCCGACAATCGCTAGATGAGCCATTTTGACGTAACCATCAGCAATAATAGCTGTTCGGTAAGTTAAATCTGGACCATATAAAGGCAGTTTTTTTTCAATATGCCTACGATTAATTTCTTCAATCACTTGATAAATGCGCGGCAACAGACTTCTAACCATATCAATTGGCCATTTTTCCATCGCTTCTTGCAAAACAGTATGATTGGTGTAACTCATTGTCTTTTTAGTAATTTCCCAAGCCTGTTCCCAACTTAAATCTTCTTCATCTAGAAGTACACGCATCAATTCTGGGACTGCTAGTGACGGATGAGTATCATTGATATGAATCGCAATTTTATCTGGAAAATTTTGCCATGAAAGTCCTGTTTGTTTGTAGTATTGAATGATGCTCTGAATGCCAGCTGAAGTAAAGAAATATTCTTGACGTAAGCGAAGAGTTTGTCCTTCATGATTGGAATCATCTGGATACAAGACTTCCGTAATCTGATTGACCTGTTCTCTCTCAGCAATAGTATGGTAGTGAATTTCTTCTTCTGGCGGAATTTCAGCAGACCAAAGGCGTAAATTATTTACAACGTCATTTTGATACCCAACCATTCCTGTATCATAAGGTACAGCTAAAATATTTTGTGTATTAAAATAAGTTGGCTTCAAATGACCATTAGCAGCCTCAACTAAGCCAACTTGACCACCAAATCGAACAGTTACTGCTTTATTTTCTTTACGAACTTCCCAGACATTTCCATTTCTTAACCAGTTATCTGGTAGTTCAACTTGATAGCCATCAACAAATTTTTGTTGGAATAATCCATAACGATAGCGAATACCGTTTCCGTTTCCTGGCAAGCCTAGTGAAGCGATTGAGTCCATAAAGCAAGAAGCTAGACGTCCTAAGCCACCGTTTCCAAGAGCTGGGTCTGCTTCTGATTTTGTGATTTCTTCAAAGTCTAATCCCATGTCTAATAATCCATCTCGCACTGTGTCCAAAATACCCAGATTTAATAAATTACTTTTTAGCATTCGACCAGGTAAAAACTCAATTGAAAAATAATAAACTTGTTTAACTTGTTCGTTTAAGTATTTTTGATTGGTTTTATTCCAATCATCTGAATATGAAAACCTCAGATAATTTCCTAGAGCTGTGTATTGTTGGATTGGCGTTGAATTTTTTATATCAAATGCATACATATTTTCAAATGTTTGACTAAATTCTTCTTTAAACTGCTTTTTTGTTAAGTCCATTTTTATCCTCCATCCTCATTGAAAAATCAACACACTTTTTTAGAATAAAAAGTCCTGATTTTGAGTAAAGTCATAAGACTTCTTACAATTACTCAATCATCAGGACTTTCCATACTTTATTGTGTCTGTTAATCTGTGAGTTTTTAGTTTTCTATTCTATTAAAGACTGATAATGCTGTATATAAACTTCTGTAGATTTCTTCCAACTATTGTCTTGAGTCATAGCTCGTTTGATTAAAGCTTTCCATTGTTTAGGCTGATTGTAATAAACTGTAATCGCTTGATCAATCGTTTTCATCATCACATGACCGCGGTAATCATAAAAGCTAAATCCTGTTCCTTCGCCTGTGACAGCATTGTAAGGGATGACCGTATCTTTTAGACCACCTGTTTCATGAACAATCGGTAAGGTGCCATATCTAAGAGAATACAACTGTGATAAACCACAAGGTTCGAATGCTGATGGCATAATAAACAAGTCACTACCTGCGTATATTTGCTGCGCTAAAGTTGTATCAAAATCAATGATTGCTTTGAATTTTTCTGGATAGCGCCAATTAAAGTAACGGAAACTTTCCTCGTACTCTGCTTCACCTGTTCCTAGGATTAATACTTGTATATTACGTTTCATCAACTCGTCCATTTGTTCTCGCAACAAATGACACCCTTTTTGAGCAGTCAACCGACTAACCATCGCCATAAGAGGGACGGTCGAATCAACAGGCAGCCCGACTCTTTCTTGCAATAGGGCTTTATCTTTTGATTTGCCGCTCAACTCTTTAATCGTAAAGTGATGGCTAATTTTTTTATCTGTTTCAGGATTAAATTCATCGTAATCAATCCCATTTAAAATACCACTTAACTTATTTTTATTTTGACGCAAGACACCATCTAAATTTTCTCCAAAATAAGGCGTTTGAATTTCATTTGCATAGGTTGGACTAACTGTGGTTACTTGATCCGCAAAGAATATTCCACCTTTTAATACGTTCACGTCTTCATAATATTTTAAACCGTGTTCATGATAAGCATTGTAGCCTATTCCATACCAATCTGATAGAACGGTCTGGCTATAGATCCCTTGAAACTGCAGGTTATGAATCGTTAAGACTGTTTTAATTTTTTGGTAATCTTTTATCCACTGGTATTTATCTTTTAGTAATACAGGAATAATCGCTGTATGCCAGTCATTTAAATGGAGAACGTCTGGAATAAAATCGATTTTTTCCATCATTTCACAAACAGCTTGAGAAAAGAAAGCAAATCGCTCTCCATCATCTGTGTATCCGTATAAGTTAGGTCGATCAAAATAGTATAAATTATCAACAAAATAATAGGTTACTTTATCTTTAACCAATCGTTTCAACCCACAAAATTGATTTCGCCAACCCACTTTCACTTCAAATGACAAAACATCCTCTAGTTGATCTTTGTATTCTTGAGGCATTGTCGTGTGAAAAGGTAAAACAACTACAACATCGACTCCTTGCTGGATAAGCTCTTTTGGCAAAGCTCCAGCAACATCTCCTAATCCACCTGTTTTAAAAAACGGTGCGCACTCTGCCGCTGCAAATAGTACTTTCATTGTCATTTAGGCTTTAACTCCTCTCTCAGGTTCAACAACTGTATTTTTCTTAATCACTTTAACGTTGTCTGCTGTACCTTTTAAGTGGACACCTTCGCCTATTTTAACACCCTTATCAAGAATAACGTATTCCAAAGAAGAGCCTGAGCCAATTTGGCTTCCTTGCATCACAATCGAATGATTAATTTTGGCATCTTTAGCAATCGTTACTTTACGGAAAATTAACGAGTTTTCTACTTCTCCTTCAACCAAGCAATCACTAGCAAATTGTGCATTTTTTACTTTCGCGTCTTTTGAGTAGAAAGTTGGGGCACCATTTTTTACTTTTGTAATAATTGAATTCCCTCTAGTCAATAACGCATTATAATTTTTTTCGTTCAACATATCCATATTCGCTTCAAAATAACTTTGAATACTGTTGATATTTTTCAAATAACCAGTATATTCGTAGCCAATGACAGTTATCTCATCTAAGTGATCTTTAAATAACAACATCGTTTCACTTCTTAGTTTACTTTTGCCTGCCTGAGTTGCCAACTCAACAAATTTTTTCGAAGTCATAATAGCAATATCCATATTTACAGGTGCTTTATCTTTATCAGCTTCTAGCTTATCAAATGAAACTAAGTTTGTGATTCGATCCGTCGCTTGACCTTCAAATAAAAGATAAGTCTCGTCTTCGCTTGCGTTGCAAGAAGATTGAACCATATTTTTATAAACAACTGTAACATCCGCTTTTTTTTCTTGATGATAGCGTAAAAGCGCATTGATATCAATGTTACACAACATTTTAGTTCCCATCATAACAACGTATTCTGATTTTGAACGGATAACATAATGAATTTGGTCGTGGTAAAAACTATTAATTTGATCTGCTTTACTCATCTCTACTGCTTCTCTTATAGCTGTTTCCGTATGTGGAAACAAACCACCACCGATAGATGAATCTAATCCCCAAGAAGCTCCACTACGAATGTGGTCATGCAGTGAGCGGCCATTTCCAGCTATAAAGAATGCAGCTGAATCAATAGCAGCACTATGGAGACTAGTAAATGGAAAATCAATCAAGCGATAACGACAGCCAAAAGGTAAGGACGAAATAGAACGCTTCTCAGTTAAAGGCAAGAGCTTTGAATCATCCTCTTTTAAATTTAAAATGGCGCTAATTTTATTTTTCATCATCTGTTAGTCCTCCAATCTCTTCGTTATATCCTACAACCATAATTTCTTTTTCCTTGCCAACAAGGTAAGCTCCGTCGTGTATTTTAGCGTTATCGCCGATAATAGCGTATTTAATTGTTACATTTTCGCCAATTGTAACACCTGACATGACAATACTATTTTCCACAATTGACCCTTTTCCTACTTTAACATGATGAGATAAAATAGAATGAGTAATGTCACCAGCGATATAACACCCGTCGACGATCATTGCATCCGTTACATTTGATGTTTCTGTCAAGAATTGAGGAGAAGCTGATGGATTTTGAGAATAAATACGCCAATCTGAATTTCGAATATTTAATGCATGAGTCGGATCTAAAAATTCCATATTTGCTTCCCATAAACTTTCAATTGTTCCAACATCTTTCCAGTAATCTGTGAAAGCATAAGCAAAAATATTTTCTCCATTTCCTAAATAAGCTGGAATAACATCTTTTCCGAAATCTTCTAGCTCTCTTCTTTTTGATTGATCTTCGTCTAAGTATTTTTTTAACAAAGCCCAATCAAAGATGTAAACACCCATTGAAGCTAAATTACTTTTAGGCTTCTCAGGTTTTTCTTCAAATTCAATGATACGGTCTGTTTGATCGGTATTCATAATACCAAAACGAGGAGCTTCCTCAATAGGAACAGGAATAACACCAACTGTTAAGGCTGCTTTTTTCAGTTTATGAAAATCTAACATTTTCTGGTAATCCATTTTATAAATATGATCACCTGAAAGAACTAAAACGTAATCAGGATTGTGCTGGTCAATAAAGCTACTATTTTGATATATCGCATTTGCTGTTCCTTTAAACCATTTTTCGCCATCAACACTTGCATAGGGCTGGAGGATAGTTGCGCCGCCATTGTGAACGTTTAGTCCCCAAGCTTCTCCGTTGCCTACGTGTTTATTCAATTCTCTAGGCTGATATTGTGTGACTACACCAACATTTTTAATCCCAGAATTAACACAGTTACTTAAAGCAAAATCAATAATCCGATACTTCCCACCAAAAGGCACAGCTGGTTTAGCTATTTCTTTCGTTAATTTACCTAAACGGGAACCTTGTCCACCCGCTAAAATCATTGCCAACGTTTCAATTTTTCTCATATTACTCGAAAAAGAGCCTAGTCAAACTGACTCTTCCTCTACCCCCCTTTTTAGATTTAATCAGCTTTTGGTACGCCTTTTATTCTTTTAGGTCTTACTATCACTACGCTCATAGCTGGAATAATGAGTTCAATGTGATGGTCTTGTCGATTTAATGGCTCATTGATTGTCTTTAGTAAACCTTGGTCTTTCGTCCATACACCCCCAAATTCACTCATTTCAGTATTTAATAATTCTTCATAGCTACCTTCAAATGGAACACCTACTTTATAAGTAGGGCGTTCAATTGGCATAAAATTACAAATAACAATTAAAAAATCACGTGCTTTCTTACCTTTTCTAATAAAAGTTAATATACTTTGCTCACTATTATCGGCATCTAAAATTTCAATTCCCGATGGATCATGGTCTACTTCCCACAAAGCTCTTTCTTTTTTATACAACTCGTTGATTGTTTTTGTAAAATAATGGTGTTTGTTATTCATCTCGTCTTCTAGACTTGTCCATTCCAATTCAGAATGAACACGCCATTCTAAAAATTGACCAAATTCGTTGCCCATAAAGTCTAACTTTTTACCTGGGTGAGTCATCTTATACACTTCCATTACACGTAAACCAGCAAATTGATTGTAACGATCACCAGGCATTTTATGCATCAATGATTTTTTTCCATGAACCACTTCATCATGAGAAAAAGGTAAAATGAATTGTTCATTGAATGTGTACATGAATGAAAAGGTAATTAAATTAAAGTGGAATTTTCTTTGATGTGGTTCTAATTCAAAGAATCTTAAGGTATCATTCATCCAACCCATGTTCCATTTGTAATTAAATCCTAATCCTCCTTGAGCCACAGGCGTTGTTACGTTAGACCATGCGGTACTTTCTTCGGCAATCATTAATGCTTGTGGATGACGATAGAAAATTGTTGAATTTAATTTTTTAATAAAATCAACACCAGCTTTATTGTGATTGCTTCCATCTTCATTAGGCGTCCAAGGGCCTTCATCATAGTCTAAGTACAACATACTTGAAACAGCATCTACTCTCAGACCATCTAGATGGAATTGTTCTATCCAGAATAATGCATTAGAGATTAAGAAACTCTGTATTTGTGTTTTTCCAAGATCAAAATTCATCGTTCCCCATCTAAAATTTTGAGCTTTATTTGTATCTGTGTATTCAAATTGAGCTGTACCATCAAAATAAGCCATGCCATAATCGTTGCGATTAAAATGTCCCGGAACCCAGTCCATAATAACGCCTAGATGTGCTTGATGAGCGACTTCAACAAAATTTTGAAACTCTTCCATTGTCCCATATTTAGATGAAATAGCGTAATAGCCAGTTAACTGATAGCCCCAAGAAGCATCAAGCGGGTGTTCCATTAAAGGCATAAATTCAATGTGTGTGTACCCCATCTCTTTTACGTACGGGATGAGTTCGTTTTGTAATTCAGCCATACTATACCACGAGCCATCAGTATGGCATTTCCATGAACTTAAATGAACTTCGTAAATATTCATCGGGCGTGTTGTATTCGTGTATCTTTTTTTATTTGCCATCCATAAACTATCTCGCCATTTCTTTTGCGGCAAATCTTTTACTACTGATGCATCTTTAGGACGCACTTCAAAAGCATAAGCATAAGGATCAATTTTCAACTTTAATTCTCCATTTGCTTGTTCAATTAAATATTTATAACAGTTTCCTTCTTGTGCCATAGGGGTGAAAACTGTCCAAGAACCAGTCTCATTTACCCTTTCCATTTCTAATCCGTCAGTCCAACTACAAAAATCTCCTACTAGAGAAACTTTTTTTGCATGTGGTGCCCATACAGTAAATCGAAAACCTTTAGTCCCCTCATAAATTTCATAAGAACAACCTAACGCCAAGTAGCTATCAAAATGTTGACCTGTATTGAATAAATACATTTCTTTTTCTAATAATGCTTGATTTGTTTCTTTATTCACTTGTTTAACCAATTGTTGGGACTCCTTTCTATAAAAAAAGATAAACAGACTATACACTCATTATTTTATCATTTTTCATTCGCAATAACATCATTTATCCCTTACCTTACCTAATTAACTGCTTATAGCAAGTGAAATCCTATCCTATCAAGCTCTCAAACACTAGCCATTTGAAAAACAACTATTTTTGTCAGCGTTTTCTTTTTATGAAATTATTTTATTTTCAGTTAGTTTTATGAGAGTTTTTTCATTTTTCTATAAAAAAAAACGATTCCTGTATTTGTGAATAGATTATCCACTTCTACAAGAATCGTATTATTTTAGTCCGTTCGATCAGTTTTATCTTTTATTAATGAATCGCTTCTTCTAATGCTTTAATAGCTTTTTCGAAAGCTTCAAATGGAGGATTCGTAATTCCTGCACCAATCATGCCTACGCCTGGATCTTTATGCGCAATAGCTGTATTGATAATCGGAAGTTTTCCAGTTGCAATTACTTTTCTTACATCGATTCCTGTTGGAACACCCATAAAGTCTAAGACTGGAATAGTCACATTAGGATTTTCTATCGTTGTAATTTCCAACATTTCTTTTGAGTAACCCATCGCTTCTTCAACCGTCCCACCAACTAGAGGAACAATTGCAGGAGCTGTTGCCATAGCAAAGCCACCAATTCCATACGTTTCTGTGATAGCACTATCGCCAATATCTAAGCCAGAATCTTCTGGTTTATAACCAGCAAACATCGGTCCAATAACTTTTTGAGAAGGTCCTGTAAACCAAGTGTTGCCTTTCATACCACTAACACGGATACCAAACTCAACTCCGTTACGAGCCATTGTTGTGACAATTGTGCTGTTTTCAATACCATGTGCTGCATCTAGTGCACATTTACATAAAACCATCCATGTAGGGCCAGAGAAATAGTCACTACTTGCTACAAAATCAAAAACTTCGATTTTTTCTTTTAATGAATAATCTGTTTTCACAATATAAGGTGTTAAAGCTTGGATTAATAAAGTTGTTCCAGCAACGTTTCTGTTGTGACACTCGTCTCCCATGTGCAATGCGGAAGAAAGAAGTAAGCGTAAATCAATTCCTTCTGGACATAACTTCATTGCGTCACGCAATACTGGTCCAAAAACATCTCTCATCCAAACTAAGCGATCAATAACACTTTGATCATTAGCACCAAAACGTAAGATTTTAGATAACTGTTCACTTAAGTTAGTAAAAGCTAGGTTTCCGTAAGTTTTGTTTTCAACAATATGCATAAACATTGAAGCAGACGTTACGCCAGCCATAGATCCAACACATTGGTGCTCATGACATGGTGAGAATGTGATTTTGCCTGATGCGGCAACTTCTTCTGCTTCAACTAAATCTGCAGCTAAACCTTCAAAAACGATTGCGCCAGTGACAGCACCTTTCATCGGTCCACTCATTTTCTCCCATGTTATTGGAGGTCCTGCATGTAAAATAGTTGTTTTCGTCATACCAGGCACACAATTAATCGCTTGGTCATAACCAATTAGAACAGGTTGTGATTTTACAATTCTTTCGACTGCTTCTTTGTTTGCTGCTTCTATTTTAGCTTGTTTTTCTTCAGAATTAAGACTATCCAATAAAGCTAATAATTCTACATTCCCTCTTGCAGGTGGTGCCCATTCTAATTGAGTTGCAACAGCACCTTGTTTTTTAATATCTTCAGAAATAAAATCAATTCCTACATTGATAACGTTGATTTCACTATTAAATAATTCTCCTATTTTGTTCATTTAGAGTCTCCTTTCAAAACAAATTCTCTAGCTAACAAGCCAGTATTTTGGCTGCTACTTGAAATGGTCACTCCTGCGTCCATTAATTTTTGTGTTTGTTCTTTTATATCTTGTACGTCTAATTCTGTTCCTAAAACATAGCCTAAGATTTCTAAATGACGGCCATCCTTTTCAGCTTGTTCTTTAGCTTCTTTAATTGCTGGAAGCATCACGCCAACAGGATCTTCGTGTGAACCATAGCCTAAAACAAAATCCATCGCAATAACAGCTACTTCAGGATCAGCTGCTTCTTTTAAGAAACGATCGATACGTGTTGACGGATCAATCATTGGGTGAGGTTTACCACTAGTAAACTCATCAGAACCAAAATCGATAAACGTATGCTCTTGACTTTTATTATTGTCGACTAATTTGAATTCAGGATTTGTTTGAATATTACTATAAACGTTATCTAGTTTTTCCATTGCTGCATACATTGCTTCATCACAAAGTGTGCCACCACAGAATAGACCGCGAATGTATTTTTGCTCATCTGATAGTTTTGCTCTAACTTCTTCTACTAATGGAATATTTAATGGATGCGTATCCAACTCTTCTTCTTTTGCTCCAGCTAAGATAACCGCTTTGATTGCTGCTTCTTTTGAACGTTTAGCATAGTGACCGCCTGCTTTAGTGACCGCTTCTTCATCGCCACCTAAGAAATAAACAACAACTGGCTTCTTACTATTTTTAACAGCTTCTAACACTTTTATTTCTACTGATTTTGCTGGTGGTTTTGAAATTAACATAATAACTTTTGTCTCTTCATCTTCTTCTAATGCTGCAAGGCCATCTAACATCATGATCCCACCAATCGCTTCGCTTAAATCACGACCACCTGTTCCAATCAATTGAGAAATACCATAGCCAAATTCATGTATGCGAACACTCAATTCTTGTGCACCCGTTCCAGAAGCTGCTACAATTCCAATAGTGCCTTTACGAACTTTATTCGCAAAACACAATCCAATATTATTGATAATCGCTGTACCACAATCTGGTCCCATCATTAATAAACCTTTTTCATGTGCACTTTTCTTTAATGCTAGTTCTTCTTCAATACTCACATTATCGCTAAACAACATAACATGTAGGTCTTTATCCAATGCTTCTTGTGCTTCTCTTGCTGCAAATGAGCCATTAACTGAAATGATCGCTACATTGGACTCTTCTATCTCTTGAGACGCTTGATTGATAGATTTATAAACCGTTGCACCTTTTTGAGGTTTTTTCACTTTAGTTGTAAACAATAAATCAATTTCTTCAAAAATTGTATCGACTGCATCAGGATTATCTGTTTCAATAGTAATCATTAAATCACCTGTACCAGCTGCTTCTATTTCTTTTGAACCCATTCCAACATTGCGAATGACTTCTTTATTCATATCCGTACCCATACCGATCATCGCTTGTTTCACATCTTCAATTAAATTAGCTCTCGTTGATAAAGACATCAAAGATACGGAATCAAAATACGTATTCTTTTTAATTTTTGCTTGTATTGTCATTTTGCTCCTCCTGTTTTAAAAGTAATGTTAATCCGTTTAAAATACCCCAAGCCATCTCAGTTCCTGAGGATGATCCTATTTTCATAACGTTGGCCAAAGCTAGTTTGACTTGTTCGTCGTTTTCTTTTGCATCTAATGTTTCTATAAAAAGTGCTATCGTCTCTCTCGTTTGACCACTAGCTGCGTATTTTATCGCACTATAGCTAATAATATTTGTGTGACTCTTAGCTTCTTTTACGATTTGTTCTCTCCATTTTTCTTGATTAAAGAAAGTCGTGTTACTAGTAGAAAAAGCAAGCAACAGTCCAACTAAGAAGTCATCTCCTGAAGGCGTTAAGCCTTGCCCCAATCCAATTAACTTTTTTGCACATTGAATTGTTTCTTCTATAGTATCGTTCGTATTTTTTTGAAAACTTTCTATCAAGTTTGTCGTTCGTTCTGTCAGCATACGAGTCATTTCTTTATCAAAAGCCGTTAAAGTACTATTTTCTTTTCTTAACCATTTTGCATTACCTTTACTGGTAATCTCTTGCATAGCTAGAGAGATATTCTTGCCTAAGTGGTGATGATGCAATGAAAAATCGATTAATTGGCATTCCCATATTGATGCCGTTGTTAGATTAATAGCTAAATACCCAGTAATCTCGACAGTAGTCAACGATAGAAAACCTTGGGTATTTGCCTTAATTTGACACTCATTAAAGTCAGGTATATCTATTACTAAAGTAGCAGGAGCGCTATCAATTTGATCGCATGCAAGTGTGAACAAGTCATTTTCTATTAGAATATTGATTGTCCGTTCAAAAACACTATGAACCGTGAAAACTGTTTTTGAACGCATTTTTTCTTTGAACTGCTTATCAATAGACAGTGCGTTAACTTGCTTCATTTTTTGCTCCTCCACTCTGGTCTATTGCCCCTGACTTATTTTTTATTTTGTTTAAACTCTGCTAACAAATGATCGGCTTCTGCTGATTGTCCTAATACTCTTAAGCTATTTGCTTTATGGAACAAATAATCATAACGGTCTGGATCATTAGCTAATAAGTGTTCCATTTCTTTTATTGCTTCCTCGTGTCTTCCCAATTCTCTTAGGTAATTAGATTTATGGTATCTAAAGAAGAAGTTTGTCGGATCTTGTTCAATCGCTTCATCATAAACAGCTACTGCTTCATCTGCCTTTTTTTGCTCTCTTAAGGCGTTAGCAATATAGAAATAAAATTCAGGATTTCCTGTACCACTATGAAGAGCCTCTTCAAAGACAGCTAATCCTTCGTCATAACGATTCAGTAACGTTAATGTGTAACCTTTTAAATAGTTATACGTTAAATCAGCTGTTGGATTCTCTGATTGGTCTATTTCTTTTAACGCTTCTTCGTATTTATTGTTAGAAATCAATTCCATAATCGCTGTCAGTTCTTTTTCATCTGCTTTATTTTCACGATTCAATAAAGCTAGAATCGTCTCTTGATTTTTTTCAGTAGCCCAATCAATCGCTGTTTTATTATCGTGATCTTTTGTTGTAGCATCTGCTCCATTAGCCATCAACATCTTTATAATTAATGAATACAATACACCGCCATCTCCAAGAACAACTGCTTCTTGTAGACCTGTCCAACCTAAATCGTTGATATGGTTTACTGGTACACCGGCTTTAATTGCGACATCTACTGCTTTCAAGAAACCTTTTTCGCTACTCGGCAATAAAGCTGTTCCACCAAATCGGTTGACTAAATTGACATCTGCATCATGATGCGTACCCGCTTCTAGAATTTCGTGAAAGCCATTAGCTGCTGCACAGATAAAGGGGGTTAGCATCATGTTATCTCGTAAGTTAACATCCGCTCCTGCTTCCATCAATAGTTTAGCTAATTCAATGTTATTTTGCTGTGTTGCAGACATTAGCGGACTTCTTCCTCTTTCATCTTGAAAGTTTACATCTACTTCGTCTGTCAATAGTCTTTTCACTTCGCTCGTATTTCCTAGCTCTGCTTGATTCATCAATTCTTCATTTTTACTTCTGCTCACTTTTGACACCCCTTTGCCTCTTTAGTTTATTTCTATTTATTAAGCTGTTTGATCTGGTATGGCTGTTGTTGTTTCTCCATCTTCTACTGTGTGTTTTTTATCTGCAAAATGTTTGTATACGAATAATGCAGCAATTAAAAGATAGCCGATTGTAATACCAAATTGTTGATTCAAGCCTACAGATACCGAGTGAATAACGCCAGTATAAGTCAACGCTGCTGAAACTAATGCCGTAATGATACCCGCAATTGATTTGCTTCTAACAGAGAAAACAACTAGACAACCCCATAAAATAGAACTCAGTGGTGCTCCACTTCCTAAAGCAATCAATCCTCTGTGGTAAACTCCAGCATCCGTAAAGGCTTCTAAACCAACACCTGCTGCATTTGTTCCTGCTGCTGTTAGCGTGTTATTTACTAATGTTAATGCCCAGTTTGCAATCCAAGGGAATAAGCAGACAAAGACTGCTGCCATTTCTGCTTTTGGTGTTTCGTTTACAGCTTGAACCGCTACAACGATACCAACGTAGAAAAGAATTGGGAATACAGCACTTAATGGGATAATACCAAGTAAAATACCACCTAATCCGAATAATGAAATGATAAACATCGTGAAACCAGTTACTAATGTGTACCCAATACCAGCACCAATTGATTTCCAACCTGGATGACCGATATAAACTGTTGTTGGGAATGGGTTTCCAAAGAAACAACCAACAATTGAAGAGAATCCATTTGCTAACATAATATTTCTAACGTTAAAGTCATCACCAGCTGCTGCTGCAGACTCGATGTTTTCTAATGTAAAGATGAAGTTTGTTACGCCTAATGGAATAGCTGAAACTAAGAACAATGCTGCTGGTGGAATACCTTCAAACAATTCTTTTACTTGTAGAATTGGGTAAGAAAAACCAAGTGTATCTGCTCCTGCAACAACTGCTGCAAAGTCCATTTGTCCAAATGCCCAAGCTAATATTGTCCCTACTGCTAAAATTAAGAAACCAGTCGGAATTTTAGGGAAAATAGGTTTTTTACCAAACCAGTTGATGAAGATAATAGCTAAGACAACAAAAGCAACATAAGGTGCTTCAAATGACTGTAAAATTGGGTTCATTGCTAAAAGAAGTAAGCCCAAACCTGCTAAACATGAAAGCAATACGCTACGGGGAATAATTCTTCGTAACCAATCTCCTACAAAAGCACCTGATAATTCAATCAAAGCTTCTAAGAAACACCAGCCTAAAGCAACTTTCCATGCATACTCCCAATCACCTGTTTCTCTAGCTATTGGCATAATAACTAAGAAAACAACTAAGAAAATAGAAGGTGCACTAGGACCTGAAGGTAAAGCCGTTACATCTGTACGACCTGTTTTCTTCATTAAATTTTTACCTGCGTACCAATAGAAGAAACCTGCTAAAAATAATGCTAATCCAAAACCTGGTGCAATTCTTCTATAGACAAATTCTGCTGGCATACCTACCGCAAAAATTAACAAACCTGACATAGTAAAGAAATTTGTTAAATTATTTGCTAGTAGTCCGAAATACGCACCCCAGTCACCTTTTTTCCAACCTAGTAATTCACTCATTTTGTTACCTCCTAATATTTTTTAGTTGATCGTCCATTTTTATAATTTATGATGGCCTTTAGTACTTTTCACTCGGCTTCTCAACTACATTCTTAGTATAAGTAATGAGAGCCTTTTCAACACTGGTCATTCTATACTAAAATATCAATATATATTAGATGTTATGTACTATAAAAAAGATAGAGCTATTTTTTATTGAATGGTATACTATTTTTATAGTAAACGGTATCATTCTTATTACTATTTAAATAAAAGGAGAATACATTATGTTAACAGTTAATGATTTTTTACAATTAGCACCATTTAAAGAGTTTGAAGTTGTTTCCGGATTTAAGGGACTAGACAATAATATTACGAGTGTGAATATTATGGATAATCCGGATGCGTTAGACTGGTTTTCCCCTGGAGAAATGTTGGTTACATCCGGTTATTTTTTTAAAAACGATAAAGCCATGCAAGATACGGTCGTCAATCAATTGAAAGCAATCAATTGTCCCGCTCTTATTATTAAACCTAGGCGTTACCTTGGGGACATCCCAGAAAATATGAAGCTACTATCTAATGAGTTAGATATTCCCATTATTGAAATGCCGTATGGAATTGCTTTTTCTAAAGTTATGATGCGTGTGATGGAGGAATTATCTGGAGAACACGAAATTTTAAACAAACAATCCTTAGATATACACAATGAATTTTTCCAATTGTCTCTACATGGTGGCGGTATCCAAAAAATCTCTTCTACTCTATCCCATATGATGGAGTCTTCTGTTTTCTTATGTGACCAGAATTGGCGTTTGCTTAGCTCCTCACTTTTGGAAACAACACAGGTTGAAAAAGAAGAAGGTTTTCTTTCTCAACCATTTTTCGATAGTTTGCCGCCTGAATTCGAAAATGTTCAAAAACCATTAGTGCGCACCTTTATTTTTGATGAGAAGCAAATTTGTTGTATTGTCATGCCTGTTTTTTTCAACAGCATTCATTTTGGGTTTATTGTTGTTTGGAAACTTAAACAAACGTTAACAGATCATCATTTCATTGCTTTAGAAAATGGTTGTATGGCGTTTGCCCTTGAACGAATCCAACTAAGAGAAATTGAACGAACTCGTAATCGTATCCGACAAGATTTTTTTGATGAACTGCTAGCCGGTAAAATTACATCAACTACTTCTTTAACTAACCTGGCGGACTTACATGGCATTAACCTATCCTTGTGGTACACAGCTTATGTTCTAAAAGTAGATTTTCAAAATTCTTTTTCTCTTGACTTACTAGAAGCTGCTCATCAAGAAGAAGATAAAATGAAAACTATCCTTCAAACTATTGTGAAAAAAACGAAAAAGAGTCAAAAAATATTTTTAGTCTTCAATCGAAAAAAACAAATCATTCTTTTAGTTGGGACTTCTCCTAAGAGTGCAATAGAGGATAAATTGATTTTAAAAACAGAAATCGAAGAACTCATTGATTCAATCGAAATGAGTCTTCCTGACTGCTCTCTTTATTGTGGTATTGGCAGACTAACCAAACAGTTAATGGATATCAATCTCAGTTTCTATGAAGCACAAGAAGCTCTGAGGTTAACTCAAACAAAAGCAATTAAAAGAAAAGTCTATCACTTTGATGATTTCACTGTTCATCATTTTTTGAAAGATAATGTTAGTAAAAAAGAGATGCATAAATTATTCTCTTATACACTAGGAAGTCTATACGAACACGATCAAAAATTCCAAAGTGACTTAATTGAAACTCTTGAATGCTGGATTTTTAATCAACTAAACATTGCAGAAACTGCAAGGCAACTCTATATTCATCGCAATAGTTTGCTTTATCGAATTGAAAAGATACAGCGTATTTTGCTTCTTGATCTCAAAGATTCAGATGAGTTATTAAAAATTCAGCTAGCTTTAAAAATTTACCATATGTTGTATCAAAAAGATTACCAACACTAGTTAATTTATTCTTAACACTCTCTATTCTTATGAAAGAATTAAGCACTTTAGGTGTACATATTCGTTATAAGAGTGGTAAAATACTTGTATATCATCTATATTATTTTTTGTTACTAAGTTGCTAAAAAGTTTTTTTCATTTTATTTTATATAGAAGAATCGATTCATTCAGAAGGAGGTGAATATAGTTGAATATCTTACTTTTAAGTGCAGGTTTTGTTGGGTTAGTCATCGCGGGGCTAACCATTCATTATTTATTAGGTGGCTTATTAGCTGTCAGTAGTTTTGCTGGTTACTTCTTTTTGAACGGTAATGGAGAGTGGTTTCCTATTGTCATCTTTATATTAGGAATTTTGTTATTGATCTTAGAAGTGTTTATACCCAACTTTGGTGTAGCTGGAGTATTAGGTGGGCTGCTGCTTTTTGGTGGCATCTATCTTAATTATGGTGATGCTGGTCAAAGTTTGTTTGATTTAAGTATTGCCGGTATTATTTCCGTAGTCTTAGCCATTATCCTCTTAAAGAAGGGATACTCTTTTGGAAATTTCAAGAAACTGATACTAGAAGAGAATATGACTAAAGTCGGTGGATATTCTAGTAATAAAGATTATACTGATTATTTAGGAAAAAAAGGGATTTCTACTACGACATTAAGACCTGCTGGTAAAGTAGCTTTTGATGACACGGAACTAGATGTCCTAAGTTCAGGAGAGCAAATTGAACCAAATACTTCTGTTGAAGTCATTAAAGTCGAAGGTTCGAAAATAATAGTCAGGAGAGTGTCGTAAATATGTTATTAGAAGAGACAAGTGGTTTAATAGGTATTGCAATTGTTGCGATATTAGTCATCATCATTTTAAGTATGTTCTTCCGTTTTGTACCTGTAGGTTTATGGGTAACGGCTTATTTTTCAGGAGTTAAAGTTTCAATTGGTACCTTAGTTGGAATGCGTTTAAGACGAGTTGCTCCTCAAAATATTATCCGCCCTTTAATCAAAGCGACAAAAGCTGGCTTGGATATTAATATCAATGAGTTAGAAGCTCACTACCTAGCAGGTGGCGATATTAACCAAGTTATCGATGCTTTGATTGCTGCACAACGTGCTAACATTGATTTGGTTTTCAAACAAGCTGCTGCTATCGATTTAGCCGGCCGTA
>JAGQHW010000160.1 GCA_020431645.1 Carnobacterium sp.
CTTCGGATTGTGTGCGGTACATGCTAGCATACTTACCATTTAAATTTAGTAGCGTCTCGTGACTTCCTCTTTCAATTATTTCTCCTTTGTCTAATACTAGTATTTGATCTGCATAGTGAATAGTTGACAATCTATGAGCAATAATAAAAGTCGTTCTTCCTTTTTTTACAACACTCATCGCTTTTTGAATCAGCTCTTCTGTTTCTGTATCAATATTAGAGGTCGCTTCATCTAAAATTAAAATACTCGGATTAAACGCTAGAGCACGAGCAAAAGAAATAAGTTGTTTTTGCCCAGATGATAAAGTGCTGCCTTTATCCGTTACAGGCTGATCAATCCCTAGGGGCATATCTTTCAATAATACATCTCCTCCAACAGCATGAATAGCTTCTTTAATCTGTTCACGGGAAATAGTCGGATCATTTAATGAAATATTTGAAGCAATCGTTCCTTTAAATAGATAAGGATCTTGTAAAACAATACCCATTTGCTTTCTTAAACTCTTTCTTGAAAGAGACGTTGTCGGATGATCATCTAGATAAACACTCCCTTTTTCAGGATCATAAAAACGAAACAATAAATTTATAATTGAACTTTTACCTGAACCAGTATGCCCAATCAAAGCAGTTGTTTCGCCTTTCTTTGTTTTAAAGTTTATATTTTTTAAAACATACTCATCTTTTTTATAAGCAAAGTAAACATGCTCAAAAATGATCTCTTTTTTCAAAGTATCAAAGTCTTCTTTGCTTTCAACCTCAATCGGTAAGTCAACGATATCAAAAACACGCTCAGCCGATGCCAATGCCGTTTGCAGATAAGACCATTGAGAAACAATGCCTTGGATAGGTTGAAATAACCGAGTAGTATAATCAATAAAAACATATAAAACACCGACTGTTACTAAAAGTGAACCATTTAAATAGCCTTTTGAAAAGTATAGGATTAACATTAGCAGTGAAAAATTTTTTATGACTTCTACAAAACTATAAGAAGCAATTGAGTCTAGTAAAACAAATTTCTGGCTATAATCAAACCATTTGTCATTTGTTTCTTCAAATTCTTTCTCGATTTTCTCTTCTTGCTGGAAAACTTGTATGATAGTCATCCCTTGTATTGTTTCGTTTAATTTTCCATTTATTTCTCCCACTAATTGGCGTATTTTTTTATTGAACGGCGCTGCATATTTTTGATAAATCATTGCCCAAAATAAAAATATAGGAATTAATAAAAATGAGACTAACGCATAAAAACTATTTAATCGAAATAAAGCAATATAAATACCAACTAGATAACTAAAATTTGTTAACATTTGACCAACTGATATAACATAAAAAATACGAAGCTGTTCTGTATCATTTGTTATACGAGAAACAATTGTTCCAGCAGCAACGGTATCAAAATAGCGGATAGGTAATTTTTGTACATGAGCATATAACTCATTTCTCATTACTTTTACAACGGTATTGGCTCCAATAGTCAATAGTAAGAAACTAAGATAGCGAAAAAATGCTGTTAAGAGTGCTAAGACTAGAAAAATACCTAAGAATAGTAGCAATCTATCTACTTTGAGTACTGATTCATTAGAAGGTGCTATAATGGCGTCAATAATATAACGAATAACTAAAGGGCCACTCAAATCTGTTATTACAGCTAAAATTAATAGAATGAGGCCTGTCAAAAAATACCTTTTTTTCTTCATCGAATAAGACCAAAGTATTTTTATCGTTTTCATACGATTTATCCCTCCTCTTTCAATTGCTGACGAATAAATTGTTTCTCATACCAGCCTTTTTTTTCCATTAATTCAGTATGCGTTCCTCTTTCAATAATCGCACCATTATCCATTACAATAATTTGTTTTGCATGGTAGACCGAAGATAAGCGATGAGTAATAATAAGGGTTGTTTTATTCTTCCGATATTGTTTTAAATTGGTTAGGATAATCTTTTCTGTTTCTGCATCAACTGCAGACAGAGAATCATCCAAGATTAGGATAGCTGAATTTTTAATTAAAGCTCTAGCGATAGCTATTCGCTGCTTTTGCCCACCTGAAAGAGAAATTCCTTTTTCACCAATTTGAGTATCTAAGCCATTAGGCATTTTAGTTATATCTCTATCAAAATTAGCTAAATGTAAAGCTTCATTGATTTCTTTTTCAGATGCATTCTTTCTTCCAAAAGAAATATTGTCGCGAATCGTACCGGAAAATAAAATATGCTCTTGAGGAACATACCCAAATTTTGAATTTAATTGGTCTAATTTAACCGTATCAATTGGGACTCCACCTATACTAATGAAGCCTTCACCACTTGGATATTCTTTTAATAACTGACGAATGAGAGTTGTTTTTCCACTTCCTGTTCTACCAACAATACCCAATGTTGTATTTTTCGGTACTTCTAAATGAATGTTTTTTAAACTTAGTTGCTTTGAATCTGGGTAACTGAAAGTAACCTCTTTAAATAGTATTGTTCCGTTTTCCAAGGTATCTTTTTCTCCAGTATGTTTCATTTGATCATCTGCACTTAACACTGCCATCACACGATCCATCGAAGCGTTCCCTTGTTGAAGTAAATTTATTAATTCACCAATAGATTGAATGGGCCATACCAACATACTTAAATAAACTTGAAAAGCAACTAATTGGCCAATCGTTAGTTCATTTTTAGAAACCATTATAGCTCCCAATCCAAAGGCAAGCACATAACTTATCGCTAATGCAATTTTTATTAATGGTTGAAAAGCAG
This sequence comes from Carnobacterium sp., assembly GCA_020431645.1. Classification (GTDB taxonomy): domain Bacteria; phylum Bacillota; class Bacilli; order Lactobacillales; family Carnobacteriaceae; genus Carnobacterium_A. Next base: position 2,748 of record JAGQHW010000160.1, read on the forward strand.
AGTTTATTTTCGCAACAGAAATATTTTTTTGTAAAACATTAGTTGTTTTCTCGTTAAATTGAGCAGACATTTCTTCTTGCCTACCATAAGCTCTTATGACACGAATACCTTCTATTGATTCAAGTACTTCATCATTAATCTCCGCAAAAGCATCTTGAGATTCTTTGTAACGAGTATGTACTTTATCTCCCAAAACTTTTAGTAAATACCCTAAAATAGGTAAAGGTAAAATACAGGCTAAGGTTAACTGCCAAGATACTGTCAAAAACATCGTTAAAAGAATTACACCAAAAAATGCTGTGGAATCCATCGCAATCATGATTCCATAACCAGCCATTTCAGAAATCGCATCTAAATCATTAGTAGCACGTGCCATTAAATCACCTGTTCTAAATTTTTGGTAAAATATAGAGCGCATTTTCAAAAAATGATTCATCAACTGTTTACGTAGCTGCCTCGTTAAAACATTTTTCCCACCAAATAGTTGGTAGCCCCAAAATATTTCAATTCCGTAAGAAACAACAATTGAAAAAACAAATAGTAATATTTGTTTCATCAGTAAGCTATCTGTTAGTTTATCTAGATAAATTCCGTCAATAACCTGTCCAACAATAAAAGGAGGAATCAAAACTAGTCCGTTCCCTATTAGCATAGCGAAAATTGCCCATCCGTATCTTTTTTTATGCTCTAAAAAGAAAGGTGTTAGTTTTTTAAATAATAGGAACATCGTAAAACCTCATTTCATTTAATTCTTTCTATTGTAGCGGTTACAATAATTAGTAGCAAGTCTACTTCGCTTTTTTATTTCTACTATATCGTTTAAATTAAGTGATTCATCAAATAAGTAACTTTAGTATAGCCAATAACTATCCTTAATAAAAAATCTTTTGAATCATTGTTAAAAAAAGTCCTCATGCAGAATACACTATGCATGGGGACTACTGAAACCCTAATTTTATTTATTTAATCTTCTAAAAAGCCAGCAAATAAATTTGAA
>JAGQHW010000161.1 GCA_020431645.1 Carnobacterium sp.
CTAATGAAATTCAAAAGTCAGAAAGCGTCTTTTATTTGGAAGATAAGACATTTATTAAAACGAATTCGCTGTTAGAACGACAAGTGTATAAATATTTATACAATAATAAAGCTCGTTTTTTACCTCGGTAATAAAAAGGCAATTAGATGTTGGGCTTTAAATAAGGTAAATAAATTTACTTTACTATATTCAGTTCGATGTAAAAAGGATATGCTCAAAATAGCGTGCTGCTAGAATAAATTTTCCTCGCTTGCTGTGTGCTTAGCACTCCAGAGGCTTCGAAAAATTTATTCTAGCAACCCTATATCGTTTTGAAGTTGAATCGACTATACTGTCGGGAGTTAATTCATCAGAATGTTCGAGATTAAGTTAATAAAACATCAAGATGTAACAGATCAAGATATTAAAGAGGTTATCAATTTAAAATCCAAACAATGGAGTTTTAGTTTAGATAATCAAATGCACTGGATAAAAAATAATATTAAAAATTCTGACTTCCATATACTGTTACTTTTAGATAAAAAAAGTGTGGCTTATTTGAACTTAATAGATATTGAATTAATTGTAAATGGCATAAATAGAAAAGGGTTAGGAGTAGGTAATGTCTGCGCAATAGAAAAAGGTAAAGGATATGGTTTTGAGTTGATGAAGGAAGCAAATAAAATTATTACTAATTTGAACAAAATTGGCTTTTTATTTTGTAAAGAACCATTGTTGAATTTTTATAATTCTTTGGACTGGGAAGAGCTAGAGCCAAAGAATTATAATGTAAGGGGTAATAATTTTAAAGTTATGATTTTTAATATAAAATATGACAATGAGTTTTTGATTGAGTACGATGGTATTATTTTTTAATAATAAGTAATCTAGGTATTAGTTGGTGAGAAAATCAGATGAAAATCTTTTTTAATGTTTGTATTTAGATGGTTTTAAGATTGATTAAAAGGTTTTCATGAAGTGAATAAAGTAACTAAAAATATTATTGCAAACTATATAGGTAAGTTATGGGGCTTCATATCTATATTTATCTTTGTCCGCTTATATATTGACTTACTGGGTGTTGAATCGTATGCAATAATAAATTTTTATACAGTAATATTGGGGTTGTTGGTATTTGCTGATGCTGGTTTGACAGCAACTTTAACAAGAGAGTTGGCAAGAGATATTAATGTAGAAACAAAAGCCAACTTGGTTTATACCTTTGAACGAATTTACCTAGGTATATGCTTTTTATTAACGATTTTAACCGTGATTTTTGCAGGCTATATTGCAAATAATTTTTTAAAATCTGATATTTATTCAATAGATACAGTAGCATATTTCTTACGACTGATTGGCATAGGTGTTGCGTTACAACTTTTTTCCACATTGTATGAGGGGGGGTTAAATGGATTGCAGCACCAAGTTTTAACAAATAAAGTTAAAATTATATGGAGCGCTTTTAGATCCGGCCTAGTTTTAATGCCATTATATTTTATTCCTAAATTAGAAATATATTTTTGGTGGCAAATACTTTGTAATATTGTTCTACTATTTGTTTTTAGAAAACTATTATATAATTGTCTCGCTAGTAGAGAGCTTGTGTTTTCAATAGATTTGTTTAAATCTGTCTCAAAATATGCATTAGGCATGATGGGTATCGCCTTTATTTCTGCTATAAATATACAAATAGATAAACTGGTAACAAGTAAATATCTAGGTCTTACAGAGTTTGGTTATTATTCAATTGCTAGTACGCTTGCGCAAGTTCCAACGATTATAGCTAGTCCAATTATTATCTCAGTTTTTCCAATATTTACTGGTTATGTTTCACAGCTTAATATTGGTGAATTATGTAAAGCTTATCATAAATTTTCTTTCCTAATTACTATTATTGTAGCTCCTGTCGCATTTTGTATTGCATATTATTCGATCCCGATAATTACATTGTGGACAGGCAAACCTGAAATTGCAGTAGCGACTAATTATGTAGTAAAGTTATTGATTTTAGGGGGGTTTTTTCTATGTATGCAATTAACACCTTTTTATCTGGCTTTGGCTAATGGGTTAACAAAAATAAATTTATATTTAGGGTGTATTTGTTTAATTTTTGTGATTCCTTCGATGATATTGGGTATTAAAAATTACGGTATGTTAGGTGCCACAATCCCTTGGTTTTTGGTGAATTTAATCAGTTTTATTGTTGTTGGTTTGTATGTTACCAATAAGTTCTTAGTAGGGAATGTTTTTAAGTGGTTGATATTTGATATTTTTTTACCTGTATTTGTTACTGTACTAATTGGTATTGCTGTAATCTCTTTGCCTGAATTTACAAAATTTTCTTATATGTTTATTATTGAGTCAATGGTTATTGGTTTATTAAGTGTTCTTGTTAATATAATAGTCTATAATAAATGTAATCCAGCAAATAAATTATTTAGTATTTTAGGGAGTGGCAGTAAATGAGGCCTCTTTTAAGTATTGTTATACCAACTAAAAACAGATACTTAACTTTAACGAATTTGGTCGAGAAGCTTTTAGACTGGAACAGTGAAGACTATGAGATTATAGTTCAGGACAACTCAGAAGATAATACTCCAATTAAGGAATTTTTATTCGCTTATAGTAATAACTCAAGATTGAAATATTTTCATAATAGACAGCATGTTACGGTTTGTCAAAACGCTGAGGATGCAATTGATAATTCAACTGGTGAATATGTTTGTTTTTTAGGTGATGATGATGGAATCATCAAACAATCTTTGCACATTGTCAAATGGATGAAAAAAAATGCTGTTGATTCATTAAACTGTAAACAGGGCTCATATTGCTGGCCAGAATTTAGATATAAAAACTGTGGGAAGAAACGATCTTTAGCTGGAATGTTGATCTATCATTCGCATAATGGTGATTTATATCCTCAGGATGCTATATCGGGATTGAACTCTTTATTGGAAAGCGGTTGTTTGTCCCTAAATGGAATAACTAGGTTATATCATGGTATTGTTTCTAGGGATACTTTAAATTTATTGAAGGGAAAAACGGGAACTTATTTTCCTGGTTCTATAGCTGATATGTCTTCAGCAGTTGGATTGGTTTTTTTCGCAAAAAAACACTATTATTTGAATTTTCCTATCATAATTTCAGGTGCTTCAGGAGCAAGTTATGCAGGTAATAGTGGAAAAAAAAATAATATTACAGCCTTTGAGCATCAGCCGTGGTTCGCTAAAGAAACAATAGAGGAATGGTCTGATAAACTTCCTAAACGTATCGTTGCTCAAACTGTGTGGCCAGATGCCGCAATGAGTGCTTTAAAAAAGGTTGGACATACTGATTTAATCTCAAAATTAAATTTTCCACTTATTTATGCTGAATATTTGTCGGAATTTCCAGAGTTTACTGAAGACTTTGAGTTGTTTTTACAATTGCGGTATAGTGTTGAGGAAGTGAAGGCTATAAAAGCTCAGATTAATTCATATATGAAACGGATTGCTAGATCAAAATGGCGATATTGGGCAAAGGTTTATAGCATTTACTTTGGTATCAATAAATTTCTAAATATTGAACGCCTTGATGCTAATTCAGTCGGAGAGGTTTTAACTAAGCTTGAGTCGAAAGTTGAAAATGAAAGAAAGAGTGTAAATAATCCTTTTTACCAAATATTAAATAGTTTTACTAAATATTAAATAGTCTATTTATTTTTAATGTGATTTATTAAGTTATATTTCTTATTTATATCTAAGTGTTTTAATTGG
>JAGQHW010000162.1 GCA_020431645.1 Carnobacterium sp.
ATGCGTGACGGCTCTTTATCGCTTCGTTCTGCGGGAGATTTCTTTGTATCTACGCCATCTTCTAGCATTCTAGCTGAAATAATTGCTTGACGAATAGCTGAATAGATACTTGGATCGTAGCCCCCTGAAAGATCGGTTCCTAACCCAACTTCTACTCCAAGATCATGAAATTTTTTAATTGGAATGACACTATTTGCAAAGTAAGCATTAGAGATTGGGCAATGCGCTATCGCTGTTCCTTGCTTTTTGAACGTCAAAGCATCTGCATCACTCAAAAAGTTGCAATGTGCCATAACAGATTTATCTGTTAATAAGCCAAAGTCATTTAAAACTTGTGCATCATTTTTTCCAAATCGATTTTTAACATAGCCATGCTCCCAATCACTTTCACTACAATGACTTGTTACATGGACATCATAAGCTGCGGCTAATTCACCTAATCCTTTTAAGGCACGATCTGTACAGCTAGGAACAAAGCGAGGGATGACAACAGGGTACACGCCTTGCTTTATTTCAGGTTGTAAAGCTTTTACTCGTTTAATAAATCGCTCAGTATCTTCCAAAGCTGTTTGCGTATCTTTATCACAATAATAATCAGGATTTTGTTCTAAGTCATCCATAACAATTTTCCCAACTAATCCTCGTTGTCCCTTTCTTGCGCAGATTTCAGCAAGCTGATAGCTAGCTTCCTCATGGATTGTTGCAAAATAAAGTCCTGTTGTTGTTCCATGTGCTAAGAGTGTGTCTACTAAATGAGAATAAACTTTTTCAGCAAAGACGCTATCTTTGAATTTTGATTCTAATGGGAAGGTATACGTATTTAGCCATTCGTGTAACGGGATATCTAGTGCTGTTCCACTTTGTCCCCACTGAGGCGCATGGATATGTAAATCAATGAATCCTGGTAATAAGTACTGCCCTTCTTTTAATTCTACTAAAGTATTCAGCGCTTTTGCTTCCTGGAGGAACAGATTATATTGTTTATCTGAAGGAGCTAGACGCTTTTTTATCATTCCTTTTTCATCGATACAATAAAGATAATCTTCCATTATTTCAATTTCTTGAGCGGTAATACTAGAAAAACCTGTTCCTTTTATAATCTTAACTATTTTATCCATTCAACTCACCTTTATTCGTATTTTGTAACTATAAACTTATTATAAGTGAGAAATTAAGGATAAGTCAACCTAAAAACGAATAATTATGATAAAAAAGTTTTTATCTTCCGCTTTTTAATTTGGTTTACTTTTATTACCAGCTAATTGATTTTAGTTAAAGATAGGTTTTTTTGACTACAATAGAACGAATAATAAAAAACGGATAAGACTATACGTCTAATCCGTTTTCCCACTATTCCTTATTAATACTTATACAAAAATCCTGACATCGTCATTGTGCCTATTAAAATAATTGTTACTAGAATAGCAAAATCACTCTCTTCAACCGGCTCTTTTTCTGATGAAAGATCTGTACGTGTTGCTTTTTCTAATGATTCAGATTCTGAATCAACAGTCATTGCCTCTACTGCTGAATCTTTTGAGGTAGGAACTTCAATAAACTGATCTTCTTTTACGGAAACTTCTGGCAACTTATTTTCAATGGCAGGTTGTTGGCTATCGCTTTCGTCTTTTGGCTTGGTATCCAACTCCGACTCTTCTGTTTCTATTTGTTCTTTTTCAGGTAATAGTATTTTTTCGATAGAAATAAAAACACCTTTATTATCTGTTAGTTTAAAAACAATTGAACCTCCAACAGGTAAGGCAGAAAACAATTGGCCATCGAGTACAAATTCTCCATTCTTATCTGAATAAACTTCAGTCAGTTCTTGATCTAAAAAAGACACTTCTACTTTAACAAGCGGAATAGTTTTGCCTCGATAGGTCTTCATCTCTTGGTATAAATCAGGTAATCGTGTCTTTTCTCTTATTTCAGCGGCCCTCATTTCCCATTCCAGCGTAGGTTTTAAAAGTGTTTTTTCTACTACTATCACCATGCCCTCAGATACAAATACAAACTGAAGAACCTCTCCCTCATTTCGTTCTACTAAACTTTCATCAAATTCCCAAATAAATTCGCCAGTAATTGAATCTGAATAAACAGGCTTGGTTAACTTTCCGTCTTTAATCAAATAAATAGCTGATTTTAAAGCTGTTTTGCCACTAAATCGTCTTGTATCAATATGAATATCAGATAATGTTGTAGCTTTTTTAAACTCTTTTTCTTCTAGTGTCTCTTCTTGTGAAAGGATGATTTCTTTTCCGATCTCTTTTTCTAAAATAATTTTTTCAATTTGTTCTTCATAGTCTACTGTTTCATTTCCACTAACAAAGAAAATAAGGCTGTCTCCAGCTTTAATTTTATATTGGCTAAAATCAATAATGTATTTTCCACTGGAGGAAATAGGGATTTCTATTCTCTCTTCTTGATTTTCAACACTAAAGGATACTGTTAATTCTGGAGCTATCTCGCCAGTATAAATCAACGTATTTTCATATATATCCGTTATTTCAAAGGACTTAGTTTGGATTAACTCATCTTTTTGTATGTCCAAACTATTATCTTGTGCGTAGACTGCTGGAACTGGGCTGATAAATAAAAGTACGCCTACTAGACTAGGCAGCCAATAATAACTCGTTATTCTTTTCATTTTCTAGTCCTTTCTAACTTATTCATTCAGTAAAAAGCAACCTTTACTGTATGAACGTACTTAGGCTTTTATTGTTTTATTTTATAAATCAAAGATGGTTGCTTACGACAATTATTAGTCTACCATAAAAAACTAGCCAATTTAACCACACATTATACAAAAAGATACAGATTTAATTGAGAGTACATTTAGTCATACTTTCACTTTGAATCAGCTATTAATAGGAGTAGGCACGCTTAGTTAGTGTAACTGTAACCGATAGCCTGTTTTTTCTTTCATAAAGCACCTGTTTGATTTTAGTTGTTTAGTAAACGACTTTATCATTGAGGGTGCTGTAAAAAAAGAATCCTCTAATTAAAGGATTCTTAGTGTACGATTTCATCTTATTGGATGCATCAATTTTACTGTTTACAGATAGTATTTCGCTCTTTCTTCATGCTATTTTTATTAAGAATTGAAACCAAATAGCATAACCCCTAACGCACCTAAAATTGTCGTTAAAATAAGCGCTATTCCTAAAATAAGGCTAAGAAACTTTGCTGATTTATTTTTATAATTCATTTTAATCCCACTTATTAACAGGACTAATCCTAAAATAAAAAGTACGAATAAAGCAACTAAAATTATCATTTTTAAAGGAAATCTTCCGTCGATAAACTGATTAATCATTTTCAAAGTGTGCGACATTGATTCCAGCTGCAACCATCTCAATCAAGGCTCCCTCACCATCACTGACAGCAGCAGTGAGACTGGCAATAACCGACACTTTGAATCCAGCAGCCAGTGCGTCCATAGCAGTCGCCTTAACGCAGTGATCAGTAGCAATCCCAACAATATCAACTTCTGTGATGTCAAACGAATGGAGCGTGTCTTCTAGAGAAACATCCGTTTCTTCAGTCACTCCTTGAAAACCACTATAGTCAGGGCGACCCATCCCCTTGATGATATGGCAATCAACCATTTTTCGAATCTTCATATTTGCATACTCTACGCCCTCAGTTTTTTGAACACAGTGAACTGGCC
>JAGQHW010000163.1 GCA_020431645.1 Carnobacterium sp.
TTTATTCACCAACACTAAATATTATAGAACCAAAAAAACTACTCATTGTTCTTGGCAGAAAGGAAAAACTAGTATGTTATTAAAAATTTTATTTGGAATTTTTGCGGTTCTTTTATTTTTTATGTCATTTTTTTTAATAAGCGGTAAAGCAACCGTCTTCACCTCTATAGCTCATATTGAAAAAAAAAAAATTGCTCAAAAATTATTCTTTAGCTTTGGTGTACTCTTTATTCTTTTAGCTTTTGCTAGCATTACCTTAATTTTTTATCATTCTATTTGGCTTTCATTTAGCGTTTTAGGTATGGCTAGTTTTTCCATACTTATTTTCATTTTTATTTTATCATCTTTTATGTAAGTTCTGTTTGATTATCTTAAATTAATTATTAAATGTAAATTGTATGAAAACGGATTTATTTGATGTACAATAGAATCAGTTAGAAGTACTGGTTAACTTGTTTAATAATTTATTAGAATGGAGTGATTGATATGTTACAACAATACAATCGAATTTTAGTCGCTATTGACGGTTCTAAAGAAGCCGAACTTGCATTTAAAAAAGGGGTTCAAGTTGCTGTACGAAATAATTCTTCACTAATTTTAGCTCATGTCATTGACACAAGAGCTTTCCAAAGTATTTCTACATTTGATGGTTCAATGGCTCAAAAAGCTAATGAACAAGCTACTACTACTTTAGAAGAGTATGTACGTTATGCTAAAAATCATCGAGTAACAGATATTAGTTATTCTATCGAATATGGCTCACCAAAAGTTTTAATAGCTAAACAAATACCAGAAGATAAAGAAATTGATTTGATTTTGTTAGGAGCAACGGGTTTAAACGCTGTTGAACGTATTTTTATAGGCTCTGTTTCAGAATACGTTATTAGACATGCTGCATGTGATGTTTTAATTGTTAGAACTGACTTAGATAACGTTCCAGAATCATAATTTATTCAAATAAAGAGAGTCTTAAAAAGTAAGTTACTTTTTAAGACTCTCTTTATTTCTATTAAATGGAAAGATTATTTGCGTAATCTTTCTACATCACGTGCAATAACTATTTCTTCATCTGTTGGGATCAACAGTACTTTTACTTTTGAATCTGGAGTGGAAATAATTCGTTCCTTACCTCTTACTTTATTCGCTTCTTCATCAATTTCTGCTCCAAACCAATTAATACCATCAATGATAATTTGACGGGTTTCAGGAGAATTTTCCCCAATTCCTGCTGTAAAGACAATAGCATCTGCACCATTTAATAAAGCGAAATATTGACCAATATATTTTTGTACACGATTATAAAAAATATCCAAAGCCGTTTGTGCCTGCTCATTTCCAGCTTCTGCCGCTTCTTCTACATCACGCATATCACTAGAAATATCAGAAAGACCAAGTAATCCTGATTTATTATTTAAAATATAAATCATTTCATTAATATCGCTAAGACCTAATTTCTTCATTAAAAAGGGTAAGATAGATGCATCGATATCACCTGAACGAGTTCCCATAGTAATTCCTGCTAAAGGAGTAAATCCCATTGATGTATCAACTGATTTCCCACCTTCGACTGCTGTGATAGAACCTCCATTACCTAAATGACAAGTAATTAATTTAAGATCTTCAAGTGGCTTTCCTAACATTTCAGCTGCACGTTCTGAAACATATTTATGAGACGTACCATGTGCTCCATATTTACGAGCAGAGAAATCTTCATAGTAGCTCATTGGGATACTATACAAATAATTCTCTTTTGGCATAGCTGCATGGAAAGATGTATCAAATACCGCTACACTAGTGATAGTGGGTAATAGTTTTTTAAAGGCTTTTATTCCCGTAGCATTTGCTGGATTATGCAACGGTGCAAATTCTGCTAAATTCTCAATTTGAGTAATTACTTCATCAGTAATTAAAGCAGAATCTTTAAAGATTTCTCCACCAGCTACAACACGATGTCCTACTCCTGTAATTTCTTCGTAGTTCTCTATTACTTTTAGTTCGATTAATTTATCCAAAACCATTTGTATTGCAATTTCATGATTGTTGATATCTTTAACAACTTTATATTTTTCACCGTTGTATTTGGTTGTAAACACAGAATCTTTTAAACCTACTCTTTCAATAATTCCTGATGCGATTTCTTCTTCTGATGGCATCTCGTAAAGAGTAAATTTCAAACTAGAACTACCTGCGTTAATTGCAATTGTTTTTGACATATTAAAGACCCCTTTATTTTTTATTTTTTATGTTTTCTTGTTTCCATTTTTCAACTTCTTGCATGAAATGTTGCATAGACGTTTGATTTTTAAAATCAGGTATCTGAGCTAATAAGACTTGTTTTGCTTGATTTGCTTTATCGCCTTTTTTCTGCACTAAAAGAATAGATTTTCTTGATTCTTCTGACTTAAATAATTCTTTTGGCAGATGAAGCATACCTTGAAGAAATGCTTCGGATTGAATCATTTTAGTTAATGCGGCAGACTCTTTTGATTCAAATAATTGTGTAGGAACTAAGAAAACACCATAACCACTATCTTTTAAATAATAAATGCTTTGTTCGATGAATAAATGATGAGCATAGGAATGACCTTCATTTGAACTCGTTTTAAATCGTTTAGCATTTTCATCTATTGGATAAAAACCAACTGGCAAATCACTTACAACAACATCTACTGGATCAAGTAGCAAATCAGTTAATGCATCTTGATGAGTTAACTTAAGTTTTTGCCCTTGAAGTTCAAAATTAATTGAAGCCAATGATAATAATAAGTCGTCGTTGTCTATCCCCTCAGCCTCAACTTCAATTTTTTTCAAAGTTAAGCTATTGTAAATAGTAGATAATAAATTTCCTGTTCCAATTGCCGGATCAAGCAATCGAATTTTTTTACTATCTATATCAATGACTTTTTCAATTAAATAAGCTAATATAAAACCGATAGCATCTGGTGTCATCTGATGATTCGCTTGTATCTGATCACTTTTCGTCCCTTTTAGGAGAGCTAACTGAAAACTTTTTCTTATTTCTTCTGGATTCATATCCCCTAAAGACAATTCTTGATAAAGCGTCGTTAATAACTGAACTGCTTGATCTGAAAGCCTATTGTTATCTTGTACTACGCTTCTTCCATCTACAATATTTTCTCCAGTTTCAGAAAGTCCTTCTAAATATGAAACACCTAGTTCTTTCTGTAATAGTTGAACTGAAGTATCTAACTCTGAAAATAAACGTTCAATCTCTTTTTGAGACACTCTTTCAACCTCTTTTCTTAATTCATAGCTATTTAACAACTTAACTTATTCCAAAACAAACATATTTCTCTGTTTAAAATTTAAGTACTACCTGTATTATTTTAACGAATAAACCTTTACTTATCAAGGCTCATTTCAAATTTTTATTTACCTATTTTTTTAAAAAATTATGTTAAGTTAATCATACCACTAACTATAAAGAAATAGCAGACTTAGAAAATGAATAATAATTATTTTCGAAAGTTTTCATTCATTTCTAAATAATCGTTAGACTTATAAAATAGCATGATTAAAACAAAAAAAGCTAAAATACCTTTTTTTTTTCTTTTCTTATTTATATATTTATACAA
>JAGQHW010000164.1 GCA_020431645.1 Carnobacterium sp.
TTGGCTTGACTACCAAAATTAAATTTCAATTCTAAACCCAATAGTTTAGTATAAAAATAATCCGTTTCATCCAAATCAGATACATACAAATGAACGTGACCCATATAACTTCCAATAGGCAGTTCAGTAAACGTTTTTTTATCTTCTGCAAGTACACCTTCTGTATCCATTACTTCTGTCACACCAGAAATTTGCCCATCCTCACGAATATTCCATTCAGATTTGGACTTATCCCAATAGATTTCAATACCATTTCCCTCAGGGTCGTCTAAATAAATGGCTTCGCTATAACCATGGTCACTAGCACCAGTTAATGGGTAATTAGAAATAATAATATGTTTCATTATCTCACCTAAATCTTGTCGCTTAGGCAATAATAAAGCTAAATGAAATAATCCTGTTGAACGAGCATTACTATCTTTTATTGGTACTTCTTTTAGAGTTAATAAAATAGTTTCTGTCTTTTTTACTCCAAAAGAAATAGTTGAGGAGTTTTCCTTTTTTATATCCATACCAATAATATCTTTGTAAAAATGTTTCATATGTTTTAAATTTTCAACGTTTAAAACAACTTCTCCGATACGTGTTTGCTCATTTAAATAAATCATTTATAGTAATTCCTTCCTTAATTAAAAATATAAAACTTACTAAAAGTAAGTATAGAGAAAATTTGCTAATATGCAAGAAGAAAAATAATTGCTTAATCTGAATTAGCCTCTGTAACTGAAAAAAAGCAATTTTATATTCTCGAGTTGAAAAATAAACACAAAACTTTGATATACAATTATTCAGGATTAAATTAACTTTTAAAGTTCATTTGTTAATTTAAATAGAACTCCTACACTTTAGTAATAGTAGGGGCTTTATTTTAGTTATGATAAATACTTCATGTGCTTACCTTTGAAATTATAATATAGGGTAAGATATTTCAAGAAATGTATTAATAAACACGGTAACTATAAGTACACTACTCTGTAAGAGTTCATGTATTCTAGCAAATAGAAAATAGCTAATCGTATTGATGTTTTAATTACTCGATTTTATGTCATTTCATGTGTATAAGTAACAAACTGTAACGACTGATGTTAGTCTGTCATAATAAGAACTGAATTTATATCTAGATAGTTTATAGAGAGGATGAAAAACATGAGTAGACAGAATATTTATGATGATGATTTATTTTTTAAATCATATAAGAAATTAAGGTCTGGAGATAATGCCAATATTCTTGTTGAAATGCCAGCTCTATTTGAGCTATTGCCTTCACTTGAAGGACTTGATATTTTAGATCTCGGTTGTGGGTATGGAGAACATTGTACCCAATATATAGATATGGGAGCAAATAAAGTTGTTGGAATTGATATATCTGAAAAAATGTTAACAATTGCAAAAGAAGAAAATGCATCTCCAAAAATCTCCTATAAATGCATGGCAATTGAGGACATAGGTGATCTTGATGACTACTTTGATTTGATTGTTAGTTCTTTAGCTGTGCACTATGTTGAAGATTTTGGAAAAGTCGTAAAACAAGTATTTGAATCATTGAATACTAACGGAAGTTTTGTATTCTCTCAAGAACATCCTCTCAATTCCTGCTTTACATATGGTGATAGATGGACAAAGGATAAAGAAGAGAATAAGATATATGCTAATATTTCAAATTATTCATTTGATGGAAAAAGAGAATCTAGATGGTTTAAAGATGGGGTTATAAAATATCACAGAACATTTTCAAGTATAATTAATACCCTAGTTGAGGCTGGTTTTACTATTGAAAAAATAGTCGAACCAATACCTTCGGCTGAGACGATGAAAAAATTTCCAGAATATAAAGATAATATTCATAAACCTGATTTTCTTCTGATTGCTGCACGAAAAAATTAAACCTAAAATTTCTTATTTTCAAGATTAAAAAAATAGCGTCACCATTATATTCTGAAAAGAAATATAGTTAATAAATCATAAAGGAGGATAAAATGATTATCAGGGAATTAAATAATTATGAGGATAAACCATTAAGTCTTTTATTATCGGCAGATCCTTCTCAAAATAGTATCAATGATTGTGTTGAAAGAGGAACCTGTTTCGTAGCTGAAGAACAAAAAAAGATAATTGGTGTATTTGTGCTTCTATCAACAAGGCTTGGAACAGGTAATTCAAGTATTGGACAATTAGCTCTTTATCAAAAATATCATTTTAGAATTATTGGTATAGATACAAATTTTTTCACTAAATATTATACAAGTAATATTTTCGAAAATGGCATACAGTGTATGGATATGATTCGACTATCGCAAGATCTATAGTAAGAGATTCTATATAAATATTTCTCTTTTACTCTCAGAAAACAGGTTTACTGTGATAGGATTTTTGACACATGATTCTATGTCATTTCATATATTTAAAAGTATCAGCAATTTTATAATTATCTATGCCAAACCATTAAGTACTCAATTTCTGAAGTGTCTGTGTCCAATTCTTCTTTCACTTTATTAAATTTCTGAACTGAATAGAACCCAATTGCGTTAACATTTTTTTATAAACCGATAATGTTAATGTTTCTCTATTTTCTTTTGCAATATCAAGCAACTGTTTTCCAATACCGAAACCTCTAAATTATTTTTCAATAAAGATACCAGCAATGTAATTATCTACCAGTACCAAAAATGCAATTATTTCATTTTTATTGTAGTAAACAAATATATCCGCTTTAGGTAATTCTCTTTTTACAAAATCCTGCTTAGATTCCCAATAGTCTTTATTAATGTAAGTATGAGTTTCAATATTCACATTGAGCCATAAATCAATAAGAGTATTTAATTCTATGTTAGATAATTCGCTAATTTGTTTAATCGTATTTAGTCTCTCCCACTATTTATATATGTCTTTTTCGTTAGTGTTGTATCGCTCATTTTTTTTATATTATTCCTATATTTTAAATTATACAACATAATTATCACTTTATGGTTCAGTTCATTTATTTTAACTATGGTTATGATAAATGAACTGAACCAATTTCATGTATCATTTAGTGTATACAAAAAAACAAGAATTACTTTTATTTTTAATGAAATAGTATTAACAAACCCCTTAAGGAGCGATAAAATGAATCATTTTTCAGAAGCATTAAATTACATAAATAAAACGATTTATGAACCAAAACAACTAACAATAGAATCTGTTCAAGAAGAGAAACAAAATTATGAATATGGTGCTGGTGTATTTCGATTGTCTTCTAAAACTATTCGATTTAGAGTTGCGAAGACTACACCTACAAAAATAGGACAGTTTGTTACTTTTTGGGAAAAAGGTAGCGACAATAAAAACCGTCCTTTTTTATCTGAAGAAGCACCTGAATTATTAGTTATAACAACTTTTAAAAACAATAATGAATTTGGTCAATTTGTTTTTCCAAAAGAAATACTCATTAAAAGAAATATTCTTCGATCCCAGACTGCTAAAGGAAAGATGGCTATAAGAGTCTATCCCAGTTGGGATAAACCAACTAGCGTACAAGCAATCAATACTCAGAAATGGCAACTACCTTATTTTGTAGATATGAGTACGCCTAATAAAATATCTATAGATAAAA
>JAGQHW010000165.1 GCA_020431645.1 Carnobacterium sp.
GTGATGTTGACCGTTCTATCAACATACTCTGAGACCCATGAGAGTGCTTCCCCTCTCAATGCTGTGAGGCATAGTTTTAGTTGCGCAGCCTCCTGGATCTCTCAGACTGGCAGTAGGAGGGCTATGTCCCTTTTCCATACTGTTACATCCTCAGATTATAGTCTTGAGAATTGTGGTATAATCTTTGTCATTGTCGCAATGTCGAAAGTGACATAATAATTTATTAAACTATCGTTGGTTATAGTTGAAAACATCCGTAAAAATTTGCAACTGTTTTTATAGTTGCGATAATTATTTCATCTTCCCAACTATCTATCCCATTTTCACATAATTTTTGGATGATTTTGTTGCCTTGATCACATATTTTTATACATAAAAGCTTCTTAAAAAGCAATCTCAAATCCTTTATCAGTCCTAACGAATTTTATATTCAATTTAAAGATCATACAAACTGAACATTTTTAATGAATGGCTTTACCTCATCCCATCAGATACATCAGTCTTTCAAATTAATAATTGATCAAAAAACTTTTCATTGAAAGTAGCGCGAACTAGCTAAAAATAATAAGTATCCCGTATTCGACATTTTTTTTTTTTTTTCTTTGATGCTTTATTTGGATGTCAGTAAATAATTAAAAAGTATTTGTAAAACACTACCATAAGGTTTGATTTCTTAAAGCATAGTATTTATGATAATGCATTCTATGACAACTAACTTTGTTTTCATTGTTGCCTCAAAACTTAGATAAGTTGGCCTAAATTTAATTTATTCATAGATAAGTAAATTATAACTGTTGTAAATTAAGAAATTATTTAATTTGTGCAATTTTAATATGCATTTATCAGTCATATTAAATTGCACTGGTATAAATATAAAACTTGATTAAATACCCATGTCTGAATTATCTTCTACTAATGTTCCTGTTTCCAACAATTTGGCAACAATGACTAATATAAAAACACCCTTTACATTCGGGAATAGTAAAGGACAGGACCCAGCAGTTTTTCTAAGAGAATTTGAAGAGTATACACAAGTATGTGGATGTCCGGAACTGCAAAGGAGGATTGCATTTAAATTGGCACTGGAGGGGGAGGCCAAGGCATGGTTGTACAGCCTGGAAGATGATATGACCTGGGAAGAGCTAGGAAGAAGATTCTTGGTGAGATTTGTACCAGCGAATAAAACTTTAGCATGCATTTCAGAGTTGGCTGAAGCAAAGTGGGAGAGAAGTGAGGCTGTATTAACTTTTTTGGATAAGATGAGAACAATAGCAATGAGAGGAGGGCTGACACAGGATGTTTTATTGGCAATGGTATTGAAAGCCTTGCCAGAAGATCTAGCAAACCGGCTAATAATGGTACCAGAGGGTTTAACGTGGGATCGTTTATATGCACTATGTGGCACGTGGGATACGTTAGGCTTCGGAAATTCGAGGAGTTGCATTGATGGGAGTATGAAAAATTGCTGGAGCAATCATGAGTTGGTATATTCTAGATCTAGAAATCAAACAGGAGCTCAGTTGAAGAAGAAGAGGACCATGAAATGTTTTTTCTGTGGAATTATGGGTCACAAGGTTAGTGATTGCAAGAAATTACAAGAAATGAAGGAATTGTCAGGTAAATTGAAATGTTTTTCTTTGAAGGAAGAAGTTGTTAGTGAAACACAGAAATCTGAAGATGAAATTAAATTTTCTAATTACTCATGTTTAAAGACTGTTATTGGTGCTGGATATGGAAGACCAGATGTGAAAGGACGGATATTAGGCCGACTACAGAGGGTAACTCTAGACTCGGGGAGTGATCTTAGTCTGATTGATAAGAGATTAGTGAGTGATATAGACATAGAATTGGTGAAAATAGATATTAGAGCTGCGAATTCGGCAGCATTGGCGGTCACAGGTGTGATCAAATCGTGTCCAATACAAATAGGGGACACAATAGTGGAGGTGGATTTATATGTATGTGAGAATTTAAACAGAGCATGTATTCTAGGGTTGGATTACCTAAAAAAAGGTAATGTTAAGTTGAAATTTAGCTGCAATGAAAACAATGTGTGGATAAATGGGAAACAGATTGAGAATGTATGCAGAAGTATAAATAAAATAGGAGAGAATGAAGAAGGTAATTTATTAAAGGAAGGTAAGTGCATTGGTGTGCATTATATTGATACAGGAGATGCAGCTCCGGTGGCAGCAAAAGGCTATAGATTGGGGTTTGAGGCTGATAAAGCCTTAAGTAAAAAAGTGGAAGAATATTTAAGAGACGGTATTATAAGACCCTCGAGGAGTCCATGGAGATCTCCGCCAGTTTTAGTTCCAAAAGGAAAAGATGGTTGGAGAATGTGTATTGACTATAGGGAGCTGAATAAAGTAACTAAGGGGGACAAGTATCCGATGCCAAATATTCAAGAGGTTTTGGATGCGCTAGCAGGGGCGAAGATTTTCAGTAGATTGGATGCATTATCTGGATATCATCAAGTAGCAGTGGCAGAAGAAGACATTGAGAAAACAGCTTTTGCATGCAAGGAAGGAATATATGAGTTTTTAAGGATGCCGTTTGGGTTGGTTAATGCACCAGCAACGTTTCAACGGATTATGGATCAAACATTGGCTAAGGAGTTGTGGAAATTTGTTGTAGTTTATCTTGATGATGTGATAATATTTTCAAAGACTGTAGAGGAGCACAGAGAGCATTTAGCTGTAGTAAAGAAGAAACTGGAAGAAATAGGCATGATATGGAACAAGGAGAAATGTGAAACCTTTAAAAATGAAATCAAAATACTTGGACATATAGTATCGGCAAGTGGGTTGAAGCCGAATCCAGACAGAGTAAGGGCAATCAGAGATTTTAAGATGCCAGGAACTAAAAAAGAAATGATGAGTTTCTTAGGATTAGTTGGGTACTGTAGGAAGTTTATTAAAAATTTGTCACAGTTGAGTAAGCCGTTATATGAGAGTATCAAGGGAAACCCAGACACTTATGAGTTCAGAAAGAGAATAGAGGCTACTGAGGTAATGGAGGCGATGAGAATGGTAAAAGCAAGTATTGCGGAAGATGCACTACTAGCTTTACCTAACAATGAAGATCCGTTTATTCTAACGACTGATGCATCTGGAATCGGGGTAGGCGCTATTTTATCACAAGTGCAAAATGGAGAAGAGAGAGTCGTTGAATACTTCAGTTCTTTACATAATGTAGCACAAAGAAACTATAGTACTACGGATCAGGAATTGCTAGCAGTAGTTTCAGCGTTGGAACATTTTCGGCCGTATCTTATAGGAAGAAAATTCAAATTGAGAACCGATCACAAGGCACTGATATATTTATGGAATGCAAAAGATCAGAAAACTAGACTGTTTAGATGGGCATTGATATTGCAAGAATATGATTTTACTATTGAATATTTGAAGGGAGAGGAAAATTTTGCAGATATTGTCAGTAGAGCATTTGTATGTGGAGCGGTTAGGATAAAAAGGGGCAATAGAGAATTGGTGATACCACTCAAGGAGGATGAATTAGATATTATTAAGCAGTATCATTTGAAGACGGCTCATGGAGGAGTCAATACTTTGAAGTATCATA
>JAGQHW010000166.1 GCA_020431645.1 Carnobacterium sp.
ATCTGGTTTATAATCTCTCTGAATCTCTTTATTTCTACTTTTAAGCCCGTCAATCGAGAACGTCTTAACCTTATCGACAATTTGCTGTAAAAACTCTCTAAGAGTATTTATCGCACTATCTATACGGTTTAAAGGTATCGTTTCAGATTGTTTATTTTCCTCAAGAACTAAAACCCATTTTTTAAGAGTATCCGAATCTTCAGGAATTTTATTATTTTCAATTTTATCAATGATTATACGACCACGTTTTTCTAATGGACTTATTTCTAAATCTCTATTTGTATCTTTAAGCATACTTTTATAAATAATTTGATTTTCTCTGAATTTTTTACCAGCTGATAGAGTTTTTTCTAACAAAACTTCATATTCATTAACTTTATTTTCAAACTTTTCAGCTCGTTGATCAGCGTGCTGGACACTTTCTTTTAAATCTTTAATTTCTGTTTTACTTAATTTTTTTAATTTATCAAAATTATTTTTTAATTTAATACCAGAAACAGATAATTCTTTTAATCTATCAAAGTCGCTAGAGGTTAAAGTGATTTTATCGCCAAACATTGATTTTTTCGCTGATTTTTCAATCTTGTCCAAAATAATTTTCGGCTCTTTAAACATCTTTAAATCTTTAGTAAGTTCGTCTTTTTTTTCTTGAATTTCTTTAGAGTATTTTTTTATATCTCTAACAGATTCTAACCCTATGGTTTCTCCGTTCAAAATACCTTCTCGATAAATTTCCGGAATCTCTTTTTTCAAAAAATTGTCTAAATCGCCATGAAATTGCTTTAATTCATTTCTTGTCAAAACTTCTTTTGCTGATACTTTTTCACGCTCTTTTTTTTCGTCCCAAACTACAGGCATAAAAGTAAAATGTAAATGCGGTGTCGTTTCATCGTTGTGTACATTTGCAGACAAAACATTTTTTTCTCCGCCGTATCTATCACTTAAAAATTCGTAGGTCTTTTCAAAAAATGCTTGTTGGTCATTTTCATTTTTTTCTTTCAAACTTGCAGGCAAAGTGACCACCCAACTACAGCCAACTTTTACATCATCACGCTTCATGCAATAAACATTTTCCAAACGTTGAGCCATTCTAGAAAGAGTATCCCCGTCTTTTTTACATAAGTCATAATTCAAATGTGTTCTTTCTGGATCGATTTCTTTGTTTGAATGATTTTCTGTTTTTCGGTCTAAGTGAATGGATAATCCTTTCATATTTGCACTTGTAAATTTTTGTACGTTAGCCATGGATAGAACACCTCATTTCAATAAAAATCATAACATACATACGAGAGCCAGTAAAATCTGGTATAGCCCGTTATACCAAAAATAAATTTTGGTCGGGCTCTGCGAGGCTTTTCGGCTTTTGCCGAATGACAGGCTGAAGCCTATCAAAAAGAAAAAAGATTCAAAGACAGAGCTAAAAATTTCTGACGAAATATTTTAGATCCATCTTCAAATCTTCCAGAACATTGAACGGAATTTAAAAAATAGCAGCCGCATTTTTTCATATCCCATTCAACAAAAAAGAGTAATCGCCTTTTGACGATTACCCTAAAAATAAAAATCATTTATTTAACTTCCAATTCATTTTTTGACAAATAATATTTCCATGCTTCCCCAGCAATCTTAGCCATTTTTGCTTTTGCTTTTTTCATTTCTGGATTGTTAGCTGTTCCATCTCCAACATATCCAATCATTTCAAACGTGTGAGCCCAAGCATTTGATTCCCTTGCAGATTCCCCATTCTCACGCAGTATCAAAGATTTCAATACAGCCCGAAACATAAAGTTTTCTAACTTAATATTTTTCAATTTAAGATATTCAGTTAAAAGTTCATACATCAGTCTTCCACCTCAATATCGGTTTTTTTATGATTGTTAAATTCAAGTTTTTCTTCTTCCGTCATTAGGTCATAGACTTGTTCATATTTCTTGTATTCAGGATTCCAAAGAGCAAGTAATTTCCAAACATACTCGTTCATATCTTTGTCGATATACTTATCTAATTCTCCATTATCAAATTTCTTTTTATACTCTTTGAAAAAACCATTAAAAGTAATTAATTGACGACCTTTCATAGCTTTATAAAAAACATCAAAAACATCACTTGATTCAAGCATTTCATAATCTTTTGCTGAATATTTGGCTACCTCACTAATTGCATTAGATTGGTTTACACCTTTTACTTTTTTTATATGCAAAGACGTAATTTCATCAGTACCATCTTCATTTATTCCGTCAAGCCCTGTTACATCACGCCACATATCAAGCCACTCTTGTTGAGGTATATAATAATCTTTAACAGTAAAATAATGTCTTGGAACTGATAAAATAACATGAAAATGAGGGTTATATGTATCGAAGTTTGGATTTATTGAACCAACAGTTAACCCCCTGCGATCATAGTAACCTTTTCTTTTTTTGTACATTTCATGAGTGACTAATTCATGTTTATCGTATGTTATTTCAAGTTTACGAACATAACCTTTTATAGATTTCTGAACTTTTTTTCTACGGAATAATTTTGAAAAAGCTTTATTAAAACGATTGATTTCAGAAGTTAATTCATCTGCTTTTACGTTTGGCGTAGTAAGGGTTAGAAAAAGAAATTCTTGTTTTTTCTCTTGTTGAAGAGCAGTCATAATCACTAAAAGCATCAACGCATCTTTTCTAGCTTTTCGGTAAGTACAAATAGGACAAAACCTATTTTTACAGGAATTAGAAGCAACCATTTTTTTATTCTCCTTATCAAAAGTTGTAATAAACTGATTGAAAGTGGAGCAATCTTTAAAGAGTTCATATCCTTTTTCAGACAACTTAGATTTCATAAATTCAGCTGTTTTTAAACTTTGTTTCTTTTTGGGTTGGTATTTATCTAGAATAATATCTTGATTTTTCCCCATTTTACAGGTACCATGATTGCATATAGTTTTTTCAAACAAAAAATTAAACCCATTTTGGGTAATTAAAAACCTTGCAATTTCCTTTCAGATTTATTTTTATGGCTTAGTCACCTTAAATGATAAATCATCCATATTGGAAACGCAAGGTTTTTTTTTGTTTATCCCAGTAGTATCAAGGTCTGGAGCGATATAAAGGCACCGATTTTCTGCCGAAAATAGTTACCCTTATATCAAGATAAGAAAGAAGTCAGTTTTCAAATGACTTCTAAGACCTTTGGGGCTAGCCCCAAAACCCCACAAGCGCAAGGGCGCTTGACCCCTGCCTCTAAAAAGGTGGTACGGTACAGCAAACTCGCTTAATTGAGTTCTTTTCGTCGGACAACAAAAGCTAAAACAGGTCAAAATAAAAGACAAGGGTAAATGAACTCACTACGTTCGCCCTTGTCTTTTATTTTGACCTGTTTTTTAACGCTTATGCCGACGAAAAGAACTCAATTAAGCTAAATCCCTATTTGAAAGCTAAAATCGCTTATACAGCAAATTTTGGCTTTTTAAGACCATTACAAACTTGGTCCTCTAGATTGATTCTTATCTGGTTTATAATCTCTCTGAATCTCTTTATTTCTACTTTTAAGCCCGTCAATCGAGAACGTCTTAACCTTATCGA
>JAGQHW010000167.1 GCA_020431645.1 Carnobacterium sp.
TCCCACTTGTTTTGTTTTTAACCATAAAGAAACATCTAATGAATTAATTATTATTAGCTGTTCATCGTTAATATCGGTTTTTTATATTCTTAAAAAAACTAGAACCCCTTGTAGAAAATATAATATAGTTAACCGATGCTATTGAGACTTGGAACAAGAAACTAACAAGCTCCAATGTATGATTTAAAAAAATATGATATTGTTGATAAGTTGACTAGACGATGACTAACGTCGAACACGACAGTAGTTATCAAGAATCTAAAGAAGACTTGGAAAAATACATTAACCATTAAAATTGTTAGGATATCAAATTTTTAATCAAGATGTTCTCGTTTTTGGCAAAATAATGATGAGCTCTATTAAAAAAATCGTATAAAAATAGTTTTTAATTATTAAAGTACAGAAAGGATTGTAGGATGTATAAAATAGCGAATAGCGGTTGGTTAAAGCATGTTGATTTTATGATATTGGATATATTATTATTAGAAGTCGCATTTATAATTGCATATAAGATTCGGTTCGGATTATCCTCACCTATCGAGACGACTAACTATTCAATTTTAGCAATGATTCTTCCGATTTTACATATTTTCATTGTTTTTTTTACTGAGGAGTATTCTGGTATACTAAGAAGAGGGTATTTTAAAGAGTTTAAAGCAATCTTGAAACATAACTTTATCTTGATTGCATTATTGATGTTTTATATGTTTGCAACACAACAATCATTATATTATTCCCGAAGTGTTCTTTTTATAATCTTTGGAATTAATATTGTATTCTCATGGATTAGTAGAACTTTTTTAAAGAAAGTCTTAATGAATGCTTATTCAAACGAAAAGAAGCGGAAGTATATGTTGGTCGTGGCTTCAACTAAAATAGAAGTAGAGGCAATAACACGGCAGCTTCAAGCAGGTAAGTATAATAATTATGCTGTTAAAGGGCTGGCGATTGTGAATGCCAATATGAAAGATGATATAATTAAAGGAGTTCCCGTTGTAGCAAATGAGCATACCCTTTATGAATATATCCGAACAAATACGGTAGATGGTGTTTTTATTCAAATACAAAATTCACATAATGAGGTAGAAGAGATAACCACTAAATTATTGAAAATGGGAGTCACAGTCCATATCTCTTTGGCTCATTTATCTAAAGAGATGCCGAATAAGATTGTTGAAGAAATCAACGGTTTTACAGTTTTAACAACAAGTATGAAAATGGCGACTAATCGTCAGTTAGTTATAAAGAGAATGATGGATATCTGTGGGGGATTGCTCGGAGTGTTTGCAACAATCATTGCATTTGTCATATTCGCACCAATTATTTTTATCCAATCACCAGGCCCAATTTTCTTCTCACAGGAAAGAGTAGGACGAAACGGTAGACACTTCCGTATCTATAAATTTCGTTCTATGTACATGGACGCTGAGGAACGTAAGGTAGAATTGATGATGCATAACAAAATGGATGGTCTGATGTTCAAGATGGATAATGATCCAAGAATCATGCCGATTGGAAAATATATTCGCCGTGTTTCAATAGATGAATTACCACAGAGTATCAATATCTTGAAAGGTGATATGAGCCTAGTTGGAACAAGACCACCAACAGTAGATGAGTACGAAAAATATAAGCTCCACCATAAACGCAGGCTAGCAGCTAAACCTGGTTTAACTGGTATGTGGCAAGTAAGCGGAAGAAGTGACATCACTGATTTTGAAGAAGTCGTTAAATTAGATACAGAGTATATCCAAAATTTTTCTTTAAGTTTGTATCTAAGGATTCTTTTTAAAACAGTAGGAGTTGTACTAAGAAAAAAAGGATCGGTATAATTATTACATCAGAGTAGAGATGATGGTATTACAAAGTTTGTGTATAGGAAAATTTATTGTAGAGTAATTTTTACTATAAAAATATTATCATTTAGAAAGGATAGACAGATGAAAGATATTAAAGGAAAACTATTAGTGTACGCTCATTATTATTACCCAGACGTTGCATCAACTGGTCAGATATTAAAAGAGCTTTGTGAAGGAATGAAAAATGATTTTGATATTACTGTAATTTGTGCAGTACCCAGTTACAATGGGAAAGTAGAGTCTGAATATAGAACTTATAAATACTATCATGAGAATATCAATGGGGTAAATATTGTAAGAGTAAGAGTACCAGCATTCACTAAGGGAAATAAGATAAGTAGAATGAAAAACTTAATTTCATATTTTTTTGGAGCAGTGGGAGCAACATTTAAGTCTGAGAAACAAGATTATATATTTACAATATCACAGCCTCCAATACTGGGTGGAGTTTTAGGTGTTATCGGTAAATGGTTTAAAGGTGGAAAGATGATTTACAATATACAAGATTTTAATCCAGAGCAGACTATGACTGTAGGATATAGTGAAAATAAGCTAATACTTAAGACTGCAATGGCCGTAGATAAGTTTTCTTGTAGGCAAGCGGATAAAGTAATAGTGGTTGGTAGAGATATGCAAGAAACACTAAGAAATAGATTTAATAATAAAAATGTCCCCGATAATATTTTTATTAATAATTGGATTGATGAAAAAGAAATCTATCCTTTACCAGAAAATAATGAAAGAGTAATAGCTTTTAAAAAGCAATATGGTTTAGAAAATAAAATTGTTATCATGTATTCGGGAAATATTGGTCTTTATTATGACTTAGATAACTTAATCAAGGTTATCGGAAGATTTAAAACTAGAGATGACGTTGTCTTTGCTTTTGTAGGAGACGGAACTAAAAAGCAAGATATAGAAGACTATGTTAAAAAACATGAACTGAAGAACGTTCAATTTATACCATATCAAGACAAGGAAGATTTAATTTATTCATTAAATGCAGGTGATGTGCACTGGGTGGTTAATGCCAAAGGTATAAAAGGTGTATCTGTACCCAGCAAACTTTATGGGGTTATGGCTGTTGGGAAAACAGTATTTGGTATTTTAGAAGAAGGTTCAGAAGCCAGATTAATTATAGAGGACTGTAATTGTGGGATTTGTATAGAGCCAAGTAATTACGAATTGGTCTATCAAGAATTGATGAATGTTATTGATAATATTGATAGATATAAAAATATGGGAATTATAGGTAAAGAATATATTGATAAATACATAAAAAAAGATGTCGCTATAGAAAAATATATTAGAGAAATTATTTAAAAAAAGATGTCGCTATAGAAAAAATATTAGAGAAATTATTTATCTGGGAAATCAAAAAAATAATAGTTAATATAGAAAATACTAAATAAGCAGGAGAATAACTATGTTTAAAAGTAATTACTTTAAAATACTCATGAAATTAAATAAGATTAAATTTGGTAAACATTTAGATTTTTATGGAATACCAGTAATTTTTAAAAAAAATGGATCGATTTTAACAATAGGAGATAATTGTAGTATAAAGAGCAGCTTTTTTTCCAATTTAATTGGATTAAACCATAGAACGATTATTGTTACTAGAACTAAGGAAGCTGAGATTGAGATCGGAAATAATGTG
>JAGQHW010000168.1 GCA_020431645.1 Carnobacterium sp.
GATTTCGGATATTATTAAAAAGTATCTGGATAAATATTTTTTAAACGCAATATTTTGGAAAGATAAAAATATTAATTTTATTAAATAAAAGATGGGCATATAAAATTAAATATTATTACAGGTGTCTATCACAAATGCTGCTGTTAAATCGCTATTAGAGCATTTGTCGTACCTTGATACCCAATGAATAAATATAAGGTTAATGACATATGGTCAGCTATGAATTGATTATTTCAAGATATCTCACTACTACATCAAGTTCGATTGTGGTAAATAGTCTCCTGATTGGAAATCATTATTTTATAAATATAATGTTATACATATTACTCGGATTCAGGAATTTCATTATAATAAGCTTTGAACAAATAATCAATTTTTTTCGAAAATATGACTCGAAAAAGGACATGAACTTTAATCAAGTCGAGCAATTACTTGTTTCATTAATGTTAGACAAAATGATAAAAAAATTGAGTATCAAATATTAAAGAAAGTATTTTTTGAACTATATAGTCAAAGATATTCTTATTAACCTAATTTGACAAATCAAAAATATATTACTCCTAGAAGAGACAAATATCAATAGAAGTAAACAAAAGTTTGATATATTAATCAATGATTTGAGTTGAAAATGAAAACAAGAAAATCTAATGAAGAAAAACAATAAAATTCAATTTAAAAATGAAAAATCAAATTTATGTTTAAAATAAGGATGGTATATAAATATGTTGACAATTTTAAAAAAATCAAATTTTGCACATAAACTATATGAATACTTTTTAAGTGCAGTTACAATAATTTCACCTACTTTAAATACAAGATTATATTACCGAATTTCCCATAATAGAAAGTTGAATTTAGATGATCCAAAGTTATTTAATGAAAAGATTCTTTGGCTAAAGTTGAATAGATATAAGGATAACCCCTTGATTACTCAGTGTGCAGATAAATATGCTGTTCGTGATTTTTTAATAACTAAAGGTTATATTGCTAATCTTGTAGAATTGCTCGCTGTATATGATAGTGTTAATGATATTGATTGGGAGATTCTTCCTGAAAAATTCGCAATGAAGCTTAATTATGGTTCTGGATTTAATATTATTTGTAAGGATTATCTAAAATTTGATAGAGAAAAAGCAATTCGTAAATTATTAAAGTGGATAAAATCAAAATATTATCTGAGTCATTCAGAAATGCAATATAAAAATGTTGATAGAAAAATTATAGTTGAGGAAATTATAGAAACACAAGATGGAGATTTTCCGGCAGATTATAAATTTTATTGTTTTAACGGTGAACCAAAATGCTTGCTTTACTGTACTGAACGTGAAGGTAGTCAAGCAATGAAAACTATGTTTGATTTAAAAGGAAACATCTTAGAATATAGAGATGATACTACTGCACAAATTTTTCCGAATCCAGTTTGCTTTGATGAAATGCTTGAAGTTTGCCGGGGTCTGTCAGCAGACTTTCCTTTTGTTCGTGTAGACTTATATGACAAAGATGGTCAAGTAATTTTTGGCGAGCTAACATTTACACCAGCAGGTGGTACTGGTGATTATAATGTTACTGGCGATTATGTATTAGGAGAATGGATAAAAATATAGTAGAGGTGAAATTATGAAAATCTTATTTATTGATATAAGCTTAAAAGGACATAGAGAAAAATATATAAATTCGCTTGTTTCTTCAAACCCTGGTTGCATAGCACTTCTCCCTAAAAAAGTAGACACGGTTTTTTGTAAACAACATGTAATGAAGTCTGGATTTGATAATAAAAGGACGTTGATAACTTATTTAAGCTTTATTTCTGAGATTAATAAAATTGTAAAATCAGACGCTGTAGATATAATTCATTTTTTAAATGGAGATTCTTTCTATAGATATTTTGGTGTCGGTTTAAAATATTTAAGCAAACCTGTAGTAATTACATATCACCATATGCAATTTGGATTATTAAGAAATATTACATTAAAATTTCTTTTCAAAAAAGCTTTTTGTGGTATAGTTCATACAAATCATCTCGAAAATCGGCTGAAAAGTATGGGTATAAATAATGTTTATCACATTGAGTATCCAGTGTTTTCTGAAGAAACTTCTTTGACGAATCTTGAGGCAAAGACAAATATTGGACTGCCGATAGATAAAAAGTGTATCATTATATTGGGAATGACAAGTTATTATAAAGGGACGGATATTTTGATTGAAGCATTAAAAAAAGTGGAAGAACCATTCTTTTTGTATATTACTAGAGCAGGAGGAAAGTTTAATAAAGATTATGTGCTTAATAATACAAAAGAATATGCTGATTCTATAAAATGTGAAGAAAAAGTACTTACAGAAAAAGAGTACGTAAATGCTTTAGTTGCAGCAGATTTACTTGTATTACCTTATAGGTACGAATTTGATGGTGCTAGCGGTCCCATGATTGAAGGGATATGGAACCGGAAGTATATCGTGGGTGCAGAACATGGTAGTATGGGTGAATTGATAACACGTTATAATTTAGGGAAAACATTCAAAACAGAGAATTCAGATGATCTTGCAAGAGTTCTAAATGAAGTTCTCAAAGATAAAAATACTTGGAGTAATGAAGCAGAAAATTTTCGAAGCGAACTAACAGTCGAAAAATTTATTGAAAAAAATTCGAAAATTTATCGAGCTACACTTCGCAAAGTATAGTGTTCTAAAATGAAAGTTTCTCCTTTCAAAGAAAGGTAAAAAACATATGAAGACAGTCAATAATAATATAGGAAAAAAGCAAGTAAGCATAAACCTTATTGCTAATATAGTTTCATTCTCTGCTAATCTCATTATTTCTTTCGTATTAACACCTTTTCTAATTAACACACTTGGTAAAGAAACTTTTAGCTTTTATCCAATTGCGAATACCATTGTAAGTTATATGTCTGTTCTAACAACAGCTATGAATACCATTGCTAGCAGGTATGTTACAATTTCTTTGGTGAATGGAAAACAAGAAGAAGCAACTAAGTATTATTCTTCAGTACTTACTTCTAACTTACTGATAAGTGCAGTTTTGTTTATTCCAATGATTTTAGTCGTAATTTTTATCGATCGTTTTATGGAGGTGCCAATTAATTCTGTTGCAGCGATTAAAACGCTATATGCATTTGTGTTCTCCGCCGCTTTGATTAATATAGCAGCATCTGTTTTTGGAATTGCTACATTTGCTAAAAATAGAATTGATTTAAGATCTTTACGGGAGTTGATTACAGCAGCACTTCGATTAGTATTATTTGTAATATTATATAAATTATTGCCACCATCTATTGTATATGTTGGTATAGTAACCTTAGCAGTTGCAATTGTGAATATAATATTTCAAATGAAATATTCTAAAATGCTTTTACCAGAAATAAAATTGTCGTTTCGGAATACTTCTTGGAAGCATACAAAAGAACTTTTAGCTTCTAGTATTTGGAATGTAATTAATTCATTTGGAAATACATTGCTAGCTGGTATGTCTTTAATTTTAGCGAATATATTTTATGGAGCTA
>JAGQHW010000169.1 GCA_020431645.1 Carnobacterium sp.
ATTGCCTTTTAATTGAGACGATTCATATTCAAAACGAGGATATTCAGCTTTTCTTTCTAAAATAACTCTTTTGAACTATTGTTTCCTACGTGTTTCGTTGTATACTCTAGCTTACGTTTACTTTCCATAAGAAGGATATCTGTGTCACATATTCCTTGTTCGAGTTTTCGATGTAATATGTGAATGGAATAGTCAATCAGTTTCTTTTCCAATGATAGCATCTGGTATCCACCCTAGTACACCCATTATCAGAATAGATTCTTGTTGGTCATCTTGTAAAGTTAGTGCATATCGACCGCAATGTTTATTATCTTTATGTATAGCTTGAAATAACCAAGAGCGGTGTGACCTTTCCAAAGGAAAGTGACAACCACATTGAATCGTCTGGCGTGTACGTTTCATGTAGATAACAATCTTTAAAACAGATATATATCTGTGGTAGTAAGTTTCTATGATTAAGAAATTATACGTCCTAATATGAGTGAGTCATTCGTGATTACGCCTATATTTTCTTTGGTCGAAATTACATTTGAGTGTATCACGAATAACTGTTTTTATCTGTTTAGCTTAATTCTACAATCTGCATCTTTTAATGAAATTAAGGAATATTGAAAGGAACTTATATAATGAAAAAAATAAAAATAATGACAATTTTTGGGACACGACCAGAAGCAATTAAAATGGCGCCACTTGTACTTGAACTCAAAAAACAAAGAGATCGATTTGATTCAGTTGTAGTAGTAACTGCACAACATCGTCAGATGTTAGATCAAGTATTAGAAATATTTGATATCCAACCAGATTATGATTTAGATATAATGAAGAATAGGCAAAGCTTAACCCAGATTACTTCAAATATTTTAATCGGTCTAGAAGATGTTATGAAAGAGGTTAACCCAGATATAGTTTTAGTTCACGGGGATACTACTACTACTTTTGCAGCGGGCATATCAGCATTTTATAATCAAGTTAAAGTAGGGCACGTTGAAGCAGGATTACGTACATGGAATAAACATTCTCCGTTTCCGGAGGAAATGAATCGTCAGGTGACAGACGTACTGTCTGATATCTATTTTTCGCCAACTGCAGAGAGTGCATCTAATTTAGTAAAAGAAAACCATCAACAGAAACATATTTATATTACAGGCAATACTGCGATAGACGCCTTAAAAAAAACTATAAAAAATAATTATCAACATGAAGTGTTAAATAAAATTTCAAAAGATAATCGATTAATTCTACTGACAATGCACCGTAGAGAAAATCAAGGTGATCCGATGATACGTGTTTTTCGAGCAATTAAAAAAGTGGTTGATAAATATGCAGATGTAGAAGTAGTTTATCCAGTGCATTTAAATCCTATTGTACAAGATGCCGCTATCAAAGAACTTGGCAATCATAATCGCATTCATTTGATAGAACCTTTAGATGTAGTTGATTTTCATAATATTGCTGCCAGAAGTTATATGATAATGAGTGATTCAGGTGGGGTGCAAGAAGAGGCACCCTCAATGGGGGTACCCGTATTAGTATTAAGGGATACAACAGAGCGCCCAGAAGGAATAAACGCAGGAACCTTAAGACTTATTGGTACGCAAACAGAAGATGTACTTAAGGCAATGACTGAGTTACTAGATAGTTCTGGAGTTTATAAAAAAATGGCTGAAGCAAAAAATCCATATGGAGATGGTACTGCTTCAAAACGCATTCTAGATGCTATAGCTTATGAATTTGGATTAGAAAGTGAGAGACCAATTGATTTTTGATTACTTCTCTATTATGTAAATGATATAATTTCAATTATTGTTAAAATAACTTAATGCAAACTTATTTTTAGGGAGAGATTTGAATTGAAAGGTATCATTCTAGCAGGAGGAAGCGGGACTCGCTTATATCCTTTAACCAAAGCAACATCAAAACAATTAATGCCTATTTATGATAAACCAATGATTTACTACCCAATGTCAACTTTGATGCTGGCAGGAATTAAAGATATATTAATAATATCAACACCAGATGATACGCCTCGATTTGAACAACTATTTGGAGATGGATCTGATTTAGGCTTGCACATAGAATATAAAGTGCAAGAACAGCCAAATGGGTTAGCAGAAGCGTTTATTATTGGAGAAGATTTTATTGGAGAAGATTCTGTTTGTTTAATTTTAGGCGATAATATTTATTACGGTAGTGGATTGTCCAAATTATTGCAACGATCAGCTCAGAAAGAAGTCGGTGCAACGGTCTTTGGTTACCATGTAAATGATCCAGAACGCTTTGGAGTCGTTGAATTTGGTAAAAATATGAAAGCACTATCGATTGAAGAAAAACCAGAAAAAGCTAAGAGTAATTATGCTGTAACTGGACTGTACTTTTATGACAATAAAGTTGTTGATATCGCTAAAACAATCAAACCTTCTCATCGCGGCGAACTAGAAATTACCGATATCAATAAAGCCTATTTAGAAGCTGGTGAATTAACTGTTGAAGTAATGGGTCGTGGCTTTGCTTGGTTGGACACAGGAACACATGAGTCTCTTTTAGAAGCGGGTACATTTGTTGAAACAATCGAGAAACGTCAGAATCTAAAAGTAGCTTGTTTAGAAGAGATTTCTTATCGAATGGGATACATTACACGTGAACAATTAATTAGATTAGCGCAACCGTTGAAAAAGAATGGTTATGGTCAATATATGTTAAGAATTGCAGAGATGGAGAACTAGAAGGGGAGCGTTAAATAATATGAAAGTATTAGATACAATCTTACAAGATGTAAAAATTATTGAGATGGCTGTTTTTGGAGATCATCGCGGTTTCTTCACAGAGAGTTATACTAAAGAAAAATTTATAGAAAATGGTATTGATATCGATTTTATTCAAGATAATCATTCTTTATCTGTTGAGCCAGGAGTGCTACGAGGTATGCACTTCCAAACACCTGAAAAGGCACAGACAAAACTAGTTCGCGCTACAACTGGAGTAATATATGATGTAATTGTAGATATACGTGTTGGATCTCCAACATACGGTCAATCAGAAGGTTATATATTGAGTGAATTTAATCACCGTCAATTGTTAGTGCCAAAAGGTTTTGCACATGGGTTCATAACACTTACACCAAATTGTAATGTACAGTATAAAGTAGATGAATATTATTCTAAAGAACATGATGGAGGAATCGCATTTGATGATCCGACATTGAACATCCAGTGGCCAATGCCAATAGATAAATTAATATTATCTGAAAAAGATACAAAGCATCCAACATTAGCAGAATTTGATAATCCATTTGTCTGGGAGGGAAAATAAATGAATATCTTAGTAACAGGTGGAGCAGGTTTTATAGGAAGTAATTTTGTTCACTATATGTTAGAGAACTACCCAACTTATAAAATTATTAATTTAGATTTATTAACGTATGCTGGAAATATCCACAACTTAGATGATGTGATAGATAATCCAAATCATGTTTTTGTGCATGGCAATATTAC
>JAGQHW010000016.1 GCA_020431645.1 Carnobacterium sp.
TGCTCGCCATAAATTAATTACTTTTGTCATTTCCTCTTTTGTCCAATCATAATCCATTGGGTAACTATAACTTTTATTTTCCATTGTATGCTCCTTTAACCTTTTTCTATCCAATCTAAATAGTCACGATTTTCTTTTGCCACTCTAAGCAATTCTTTTTTCTGATTTCGAAAAACAAGTTCAGATACCTTAATTATACCTCCTTTTCCCAGCAAATATGATAAAGATAATGGGATATTTATCAAATCAACTAAATGTATCAATGTAGCTAATGCTTTTTCGTCAAAAAAATAAATTGGGTTAACTCAATTAAGGCAGATGCCGTTGTGAAATAAGAGTTTGTTTCTCTCAAAAATAAATCTCTTTCTGAAAGAAAAGAATCAATGTTTGTTCTATCATTTTCATTTTAAAAAAACTTTTTATTCATCATTAGACTAAGAACTGGTGTTCCACCAACATTGGAGCGACTCCAAGTTATCATATGACTTCCTCGTGAACTTCCATCAACAATAAAGGCACTGACATCTCTAGAATCTACAGATGATTTTTTGCTTAATAGTTATCTGAAGAATGTAGAATCTATAGATGAATCTAATCCAACTATTTTTTTGGGAAGACTTGAAAATTTTCAAATAAGATAAGTAAACACGTCTGTTAGTTCTGTAGCAACTAAAATTAATCCATTAAACCTATTAACCGTTTTTTTAATTACCTTACGAATGATAACTATATTCCTTTTAGAATAGCTATCATTTGATTCATCTTCTTTTCTCCTCTCTTGCACCTATATAATTAACAAATCAGTTGTGAGAAAATTCTTGGCGTTGGTGACCGTAAAAGAACGCGTTAACGAAAAACAGGATGCATACCTCAGATTTTTTAATTTTTTTCTAAGTACGAGAATTCATAAAAATAAGATGCTTGAAATTATTAGTTTTAACATACTTAAGAAAAAAAGCAAATAAGTAAGTTACTTCATCCGTACCTACAATAATAATCTTTTCTTTTGTTCTTTACTCACCATATCCCCTCCAACAACCTATTTAAATTCTATTAATTAATGAGAAGATAAAATTTGACGTAATTCTTCTTTTTCTTATTATACCAAATTTTTTTAAATTTATTTTACTATATGCAAAAAAGCACTTATTCAAATTAAGAATAAGTGCTTTTTTCATTATGAACATGTCTCTATTGGAGCAATTAAGACAGCTGAAATTCGACTAAATTACATATGGATTGGTAAGCCTAACGCTAATTCTGAAGCATCCATAACTGTTTCAGCTAAAGATGGGTGAGCATGAATAGTCAAGGCAATGTCTTCTGCTACCATACCAGCCTCAATAGCTAGACCTATTTCAGCAATGACATCACTAGCACCGATACCAGCGATTTGCGCTCCAACGATTAAGCCATCTTCTTTGTTTGTTACTAGACGTACAAAACCATCTGTTGCATTTAAAGAAAGAGCACGTCCATTACCAGCCAATGGGAATTTAGATGCTTTAACATCCATCCCTTTTTCTTTAGCTTCTGCAAGAGTTAACCCCACAACAGCTAATTCTGGATCTGTAAAGGCTACAGCTGGCATTGCTTTGTAATCAACAGCTACTTTTTTACCAGAAATAGCTTCTGCAGCAATTTTTGCTTCATAACTTGCTTTATGAGCTAATGCTGCACCAGGAACGATATCTCCAATAGCGAAGATGTTTTTAACGCTTGTACGTCCTTGCTCATCTACTTTAACTAATCCACGATCAGTCATTTCAACTCCAGCACCTTCTAAGCCAAGCTCATCTGTGTTAGGACGACGGCCAACGGTTACCATAACGTAGTCAGCATCAATTGATTTTTCTGTGCCGTTTACTTCATACTTAACTGTTACACCATTTTCAGTTTCAATAGCTTCTTTAGCCATTGCAGATGTTTCAATTGTTACACCTTTTTTTGCAAAGTTCGTTGTTACATATTTGATCATATCTTTTTCAAAAGTAGGCATAATAGAAGCAGTTCCTTCTAAAATAGTTACTTCAGCTCCCAAGTTAGCATATGCGCCAGCAAGTTCACTACCGATATATCCTCCACCAACGACAATTAACTTTTTAGGTACTTCTTGTAAAGCTAATCCACCTGTTGAGTCAATAACACGTTTGCCGAATTTGAAACCTTTTATTTCAATTGGACGGCTACCCGTTGCAACGATTGCATTATTAAAAGAATAAGTTTGGCCAGTTTTTTCTCCCATAACACGCATAGTATGCTCGTCATTAAAGTAAGCTTCTCCTCTTAAAATTTCAACTTTATTTTTTTTCAATAAGCTTTCTACACCTTTAGTAAGAGTGGAAACAACTTTATTGTTTTTCCATTCTTGAGTTTTAGCAAAGTCTAAAACAACATTTTCAGCTGTGATTCCAAAAGTCTCTGAATGCATAGCGTCTTGATAATGATGTCCTGCACTAATTAAAGCTTTTGATGGAATACAACCAACGTTTAAACAAACGCCTCCGATATTTTCTCTTTCTACGATAGCTACTTTTTGTCCCATTTGAGCAGCACGTATTGCCGCAACATATCCTCCTGGGCCTGAACCAATAACAACTGTGTCTAACTCTATTGCGAAATCTCCTACTACCATTTTTAACTCACCTTTATCCTTCCATCAATAATAATTCTGGATCAGCTAGCAATGTTTTTAATTCGTTCATTGCTTTTTGTGCAGTTGCGCCATCGATAATGCGGTGATCAAAACTCAATGATAACTGCATAACAGGTGCTACAACAATCTCGTCATCTGCATTTACGACTGCTTTTTTAGCAATACGACCAACACCTAAGATAGCAACTTCTGGGTAATTAATAACTGGTGTAAACCACCCGCCACCAATTGAACCAATATTACTTACAGAGATAGATCCACTGCTCATTTCATTAGCTGCTAGTTTACCTTCTGTTGCTTTACCTGAAAGTTCGGTAATCTCTTTTGCAATAGTAAAGATACTCTTAGCATCTGCATCTTTAATTACTGGTACAAATAAACCTCGATCAGTATCAGTAGCAATACCAATGTTAAAGTAGTGTTTATAAACAACTTCATTTGTTGTATCGTCAATTGAAGCGTTCAGTGCTGGATACTTACGTAAAACAGAAACGATTGCTTTAACAACGTAAGGTAAGAAAGTTAATTTAATACCTTTTGCTGCAGCGATATCTTTAAAATGTTTCCGATGAGCCATTAATTTAGTTGAGTCAACTTCATCGAATAAAGTAACATGCGGAGCTGTTGCTTTACTATTTACCATTGCTTTAGCAATTGCTTTTCGCATTGGAGTCATTGGTTCGCGAGTTTCAAGTTCAGTCTGGCTAGATTTAAATGCTTTAGCTGGTGCTGTTGTTTTAACTGCTGGAGCTTGCTTCGTAGCTGAAACTTCAATAGTTTTTGCTGCACTTGTTACTGGTGCAGAAGTTACTCCATTTTTGCTAAAGTTTGTAATATCTTCTCTTGTTACACGGTTGTGTTTACCTGTTGGTTTAACTAAAGTAATATCAACATTATTTTCGCGTGCAAATTGGCGTACTGAAGGCATAGCTTGCACACGTTTATTAGAGTCAGAAGATGTAACAACGTTTGCTGATCCCTTTGTTTGAGCTGTTTCTTGAGTTGCATTACCAGTAGCTGGTGCTGCACTTTCAGTGTTGTGTTCAGGTGAATCAATCTCTACGATTACTTGACCAACAGTTGCAACTGTTCCTTCTGATACTAAAATGTTTTTAATTGTTCCAGTTACAGGTGAAGCGATTTCTTCAACTGATTTATCGTTTTGGATTTCTACGATTGAATCTTCCTCTTTAATTGTATCGCCTTCAGCTACTAACCATTTTACGATTTCGCCCTCTGCCATTCCTTCTCCTACATCCGGTAATTTGAACTGGTAGAAAGAAGTTGTTTGAGTACTTGTAGCTTGAGTTGGAGCTGCTGCTGGAGCTTCTTGAGCTGGAGCTGCTGTTTCTTCTTCGTCTTCATGTCCAGGAGCATCAATTTCAACAATTACTTGACCAACAGTAGCAATTGTTCCTTCTGCTACCAAAATCTTTTTAATTGTTCCAGTTACAGGTGAAGCGATTTCTTCAACTGATTTATCGTTTTGGATTTCTACGATTGAATCTTCCTCTTTAATTACATCGCCTTCAGCTACTAACCATTTTACGATTTCGCCTTCTGCCATTCCTTCTCCAACATCTGGTAATTTAAATTTAAAAGCCATTTTTAATTTTCTTCCCTTCTATACTAGAAATTCTATTTTTCAACTCATAAAGTTAACTGGACAACTTAAAATCAATAGATGCACCCATTTATCACTAAGTAAATGGTCTACATCTATTGTTTTTTACCTAATAATTTATAAATTAGAAGTTATAAACTTCTTTTATTTTATCTGCAATATCTGCAGCATTTGGCAACCAAGCGCTCTCAGCTAAACCAAACGGGAAAACTGTATCTGGTGCTGCAACGCGGCCAATTGGAGCTTCTAATGAAAGTACAGCACGTTCTGCAATCTCAGACATAACCATTGCGCCAACACCTGCTTGACGTTGTGCTTCTTGAACGACTACCACACGGCCAGTTTTTTCAACTGATGCAATAATTGTTTCAATATCTAACGGAGAAACGGTTCTTAAATCTACGATTTCTACAGAGATACCTTCTTTTTCTAAATCATCAGCTGCTTTAAGTGCTTCACGAACCATTGCACCATAAGTGATGACAGAAACGTCTTTACCTTCACGAGAAATAGCAGCTTTACCTAATGGAATAGTATAAGATTCTTCAGGCACTTCATCACGGAATGAACGGTATAATTTCATGTGTTCAATAAATACAACAGGATCATTATCGCGAAGAGCTGAAATTAATAACCCTTTTGCATCATAAGGATTTGAAGGGATAACCACTTTTAAACCTGGTGATTGCGTCATCAAACCTTCTAAGTTATCTGAGTGCATTTCTGGTGTGTGAACTCCACCACCAAATGGCATGCGGATTGTAATTGGTAAGCTACGTGTACCACTCATACGGTAACGTGTACGTGCAGCTTGACCAGCAATAGAGTCTAACACTTCAAAGATAAAACCAATAAATTGAATTTCTGGAACTGGGCGGAATCCTTGTAACGCTAGACCAATAGCCATTCCACCGATACCTGATTCAGCAAGAGGCGTATCTGAAACTCTTTCTTCGCCGAATTTCTCTTGAAGACCTGCAGTTGCGCGGAATACTCCACCATTTTTACCGACATCTTCTCCAAATACTAAAATATCTTGATCGCGTTCCATTTCTTGTTCAAGTGCTTCAGTTATTGCTTGAATCATTGTTTTTTGTGCCATAATTATTTATTCTCCTTTGCTTCAAAAGTCGCAATTTGTTCTTTAATTACTTGTGTAGGCTCTTCGTACATATTTTTCAAAAAGTCTGAAACTTTTTGTTTTGGTACTTGGTCAGCTTCTTTAGCTGATGCTTTGATTTCTTCTTGAGTTTGCTCAATTAATGCTTGTTCTTTTTCTTCAGACCATAGACCTTTTTCAGTTAAGAAGTTACGGAAACGAATTAGTGGATCGCGTTGCTCCCAGTAGTCAAAACTTTCCTGATCACGGTAACGTGTTGGGTCATCTCCAGAAGTTGAGTGAGGACCAAAACGAGAGGTTACCGTTTCGATTAGTACAGGACCGTTCCCAGCGATTGCCCATTCTCTTGCTTGTTTTGTAACTGCATAAACGGCTAACGGATCCATACCATCTACTTGAATTCCTGGAATTCCTGCTGCAACAGCTTTTTGAGCTAACGTAGTAGCTGCTGTTTGCTTGTGACGCGGTGTAGAGATGGCATAGCCATTATTTTGGATAAAGAATACTACTGGAGCCTTGTAAGCTCCTGCAAAGTTGATTCCTTCATAAAAATCTCCTTGTGATGAACCGCCATCACCTGTATATGTGAAAGCAACGTTAGGCTTGCCACGTTTTTTCAATCCAATTCCTGCTCCTGCAGCTTGAATAATTTGAGCACCAATAATAATTTGAGGTGGCATAGCGTGTAGGTCTTCAGGATATTGGCTTCCTTCAGCATGTCCGCGAGACCATAAGAAAGCTTTATAAACAGGTAACCCATGTTGAATTAATTGTGGGATATCACGGTATCCTGGGAATAATTCATCTTCTTTTTCAAAAGCAAAATAACTTGCCATTTGAGAAGCTTCTTGTCCAGCAGTTGGAGCATAGAAACCTAGACGCCCTTGGCGAGCTAAAGCCATAGAACGTTCATGTAAAATACGCGACCAAACCATTTTCTCCATTAATTCCACTAATTTATCATCTGATAGATCTGGCATGATGTCTTTATTAACAACTTTACCATCCTTATCTAAGATTTGTACCATTGGGAAAGCCGCATCAACAGTGCTTAACAATGCTTCAAAATCTACGGGTTGTTTCTTGTTAGCCATTTGTAAACCATTCCTCTCTTATTGCATTCTAATTTTTTATAGTTTTCTGTTTTATACAGTTAAACAAACTGTATTAGTGCAATCTGTTTGCTAATTAAATCTACCACTATTTTCCTAGTTATGCAAGCATATCAACGCTTTTCAAGCTATAAAATATCATTTCTATAAGAAAAATACTTGGAACTCTTTTTTTCATTTCGAGTCGTGAAGTATTTCACTACTATTTTTACCCTATTTTTTTCAAAATTAATCTTGTTATAGAAAAAAAACAACCATAAAATCGATGAATCAAACTTTAAACTGTTATATAATTTAAAATAAACTGTATTATAATCGACACAGCAACTATAAAATATAAATCATATTTTTTTATTCACAATCGAAAAATAATGAGGAGTTTCTCATTAACTTTACGTTTTTCTCTTACATTTCCTTTTCCAAAAGAAAAACACACATTTTATTTTAAAAAAAAGAAAGAAACAGACTTCTAAATCTGTTCCCTTCTTTTTATACAAGTCCTTGACTAATCATTGACTGAGCAATTTTTAAAAATCCCGCAATATTGGCTCCTGCAACAAAGTTACCAGGCGTATGATACGTTTTAGCAGTATCACGTACTTCAATATAGATAGATTCCATAATATTTTTTAGCTTTTCATCTACTTCTTCAAATGTCCATCTAAGTCGTTGACTATTTTGAGACATCTCTAAGGCAGAAACAGCTACCCCACCTGCATTTGATGCTTTTCCAGGTGCGTATAAAATCTTAGCTTCTTGATAAACTTCAATTGCATCTAAATCGGAAGGCATATTAGCTCCTTCAGCAACAGCTATAACTCCATTTCTAATCATCTTTCTAGCTTTTTCACCATTTATTTCATTCTGAGTAGCGCAAGGTAAAGCTACTTGATATCTTTTTTCTATATCCCAAATACTTCCTTCATAATAATAGGCTTTTGGATGATAGTGAATGTATTCAGAAATTCTTTTTCTTTCTACTTCTTTTATTTGTTTAATAGTAGCATAGTCAATCCCAGCCGGATCCCAAATGTAACCATCAGAATCAGAGCATGCAATAACTTTCCCACCTAACTCATGGACTTTTTGAATAGCATAAAT
This sequence comes from Carnobacterium sp., assembly GCA_020431645.1. GTDB lineage: Bacteria > Bacillota > Bacilli > Lactobacillales > Carnobacteriaceae > Carnobacterium_A. Next base: position 7,614 of record JAGQHW010000016.1, read on the forward strand.
AGCTACATTCCCGCTACCCGAAACAACTACCTTTTTATTTTCAAAAGAATTATTCGTATCTTGAAGCATTTTATCTGTAAAATAAGCTACTCCATAGCCTGTAGCTTCTGTTCTACCCAAGCTACCCCCTAAAAATACGGGCTTACCAGTTAATACACCTGCTTCAGACCCATTTAAACGTTTGTACTGTCCATACAGGTAACCTATTTCTCTTGCTCCTACACCTATATCTCCAGCTGGGACATCAAGATTAGGCCCAATGTGGTGCTGCAATTCCATCATGAAACTTTGACAAAAACGCATCACTTCATTATCTGATTTGCCTTTAGGGTCAAAATCACTGCCACCTTTTCCTCCACCAATAGGAAGCCCTGTTAAACTATTTTTAAACACTTGTTCAAATCCAAGAAATTTAACAATACTCTGGTTTACACTTGGATGAAACCGAAGACCACCTTTATAAGGTCCAATGGCTGAATTAAACTGAACACGAAATCCTCTGTTTACTTTTACTTCTCCATAATCAGTCATCCAAGAAACTTTGAATTGAATGATTCTTTCTGGTTCTATCATTCGTTCTAAAATATTTTGTTGAATAAATTCAGGATGAGCGGTAAATACCGGCTCAATACTTCCAATAAACTCTTTGACTGCTTGTAGAAATTCTGTTTGTTCAGGATCATTTTTTAGTATTTTTGCATACGTATTTTCTATATATTTTGCTGCTTCTTCCATACTATTTACCCCTACTTTCTTCAATCGTCAATCAGTCTATCGTTTCTTTCTTAAAATTATCTCATATTTCGTTTTAGAAATGAAGTTTTTTCTAATATCTTTAAAATAAATTTGCTCGTGCATTTTAGCTAAATAGCTGTTAAAATTAAAAAAGTTGATAATAACCCTATTTACAATAAATAAGTATGTTTATGTAAAATAGATAATGAAAATTTATTTACAGGAGTGAAATACAAATGATTACAATGAAAAATATCATTTTGGAGGGCAACCCTACTTTAAGAAAAACTGCAGAGGAAATTTCGTTTCCTATCAATGAAGAACTAAAAACACTTGGGCAAGAAATGTTAGAGTTTCTAAAAAACAGCCAAGATGCAGATTTAGCAGAAGAATACCAACTTCGTGCTGGAGTTGGACTAGCAGCACCTCAATTAGATGTTTCAAAAAGAATGATTGCCGTTCATATACCTAACGTTGATGATGAAACAAGTGAACCCATTCTGAGTACCGTCATGATTAACCCTAAAGTCATTAGTCACTCTGTTCAAAGTGCCTGTCTATCAGAAGGTGAAGGATGTCTTTCTGTCAATCGTGATGTTCCTGGATATGTTCCTCGTCATACTAGAATAACTGTAACTTACTTTGACTTGGACGGTCAAGAACAAAAGATTCGGTTAAAAAATTATTCAGCCATTGTAATTCAACATGAAATTGACCATATTAATGGCATTATGTTCTACGATCATATTAATAAAGAAGATCCTTTTCACTTAGATGAAACGGTTTCTATTCTTTCTTAATTAAAGATGAGATAAAATGGATTGAGCATGAGAAGAATTTTTCTCATACTCAATCCATTTTTTTCCAAAGCCCTTAACAACTCTTATTAAATACTATTCAACTATTTCGAAATACTCTTCGTATCCTTCTTCTTCCATATTCTCATAGTCAATAAATCGTAATGCACTTCCGTTAATACAATAACGAAGTCCACCACTTTCTTGTGGCCCATCTTCAAACACATGCCCTAAATGAGAATCTGCCAAGCTGCTTCTGACTTCTATCCGATTCGTACCTGATGAAGTATCTTTAAATTCTTTTAAAGCATCCTCTTGGATTGGTTTTATGAATGTCGGCCAACCAGTACCTGCATCGTATTTAGCCTCTGAAGAAAATAATGCTTCTCCAGAAATAATGTCTACATAAATTCCTTTTTGGTCGAGTTGATCATATGGATGGGCAAATGGTGTATCTGTCGTATTCTTTTGAGTAACTGAGTATGACTCTGGGCTTAATATTTCTTTCAGTTCTTCATCGGATGGTTTTGAATAAACCTCGGATTCTCCAAGTGTATTATCTCTTTCTACACCTGTCTTAGCTTCTTGTAAGTTAATTGTACAGTATCCTCTTGGATTTTTCTTTAAATAATCTTGATGATACTCTTCGGCCACAAAGAAATGTTCAAGCGGTAAAACTTCCACCACAATCTTTTTATCGTAACGTTTTTGCTCAACATTGATTACTTTTTCGATTGTTTCCACTTTGCTTTCGTCTTCGTAGTAAATTCCTGTTCGGTATTGAGTTCCTCTATCATTTCCTTGTTGATTTAAAGAGATTGGATCAATAACCTTAAAGTAGTATAAAAGGATATCCGTTAGATCAATTTTTGATGAATCATAGGTCACGGACACAGTTTCAGCATGCCCTGTGTTTGCGTAGACAACTTCCTCATAGCTTGGGTTGTCCGTTGTTCCATTTGCATAACCTGAAACAACGTCAATCACGCTGTCGATTCGACCAAAGTACTCATCAACACCCCAAAAACAACCGCCCGCTAAATAAATAATCTCTAGATTTTCTTCTTCATAGTCTATCTGTGTTGGTATATCTTCAGACTCTGACTGCTTACTATCGCTGTTTACATTCATATAAATAAGTCCTCCAATAAGCAAAAGTCCTGTCAATACAAAAATATTTTTCTTAGTCATTTTGCACCTCTTTCTCAAATACGTTATTTAAATTTTCCTGAGTACTTAAGAACACTATTTTATGCATTTAGTATAACATACTATCGCTAACTATCTTTTAAGAACGTACAGATATTTTTACATAAAAATAGCTTTCAAACCTTAGTTTGAAAGCTATTAGCAACTTTTGATAAAACTATTATGGAGATAAGGGGGTTCGAACCCCTGACCTTTTGGCTGCCAGCCAAACACTCTCCCAGCTGAGCTATACCCCCATAAATAAGAAACGAATCTTATTTATTAACACCTCTATTCTATCAGACCAAGTTCTTGTAATGCAAGATAAATTCCATCTTCATTGCAGTTTTTGGTTATCTTATCTGCTTTTAATTTTACTACTTCTAATGCATTCCCCATTGCTACTCCTACTCCTACCTCAGTAAGCATTTCCAGATCATTTAAACCATCTCCAAAAGCGATTGTATCTTCAATTGCAAATCCTTGTTGCTTCGCAAAATCTAGTACTGTATGTGCTTTAGAGCCATCATGAGGAACAATATCAACCCCATTAGCATGCCATCGAATAAATTTGAATTTAGGAAACTGGCCATTCTCATAGGCATTTTTTTCTTCATCCGTATAAAAAATTAAACTTTGATAGATAGGATTAGTCAAATGGTAATCACGATCATGAGGAGGTGGACTCGATCCGACACTCTTCATCGCATTAATCATTCTTATATTATTATCTTTACTTCTTCTTTTCAATTTATCAGCAGATTCATAAATAACATCATGGTTATGCTTATCTGAAATTTCAACTAATCTGTTTAATTCATTTTGGTCAAGCTTATTTTCGAAAACAAGCTTATTACGAAAATAGCCTGCTGCTCCATTACAAATAATATAATTATCAAATTCTAACTCATCGATAATAGATTGAGCTAAAAATAAGTTTCTACCTGTCGCGATAACAACTTCATGACCACGTTCTTTTAACTGCTCTAGAGCTTTTTTAGTACTAGGTAAAAATTTCTTTTCATCATTCAGTAATGTTCCATCTATATCAAAAAATATCATTTTCTTTTTCATTTTTCACGAACCTTTCTTTTTATTAAATAGACTTTTATTCTTCTGTTTGTTGAAATTGACTATTGTATAATTTCTCGTAAAAGCCACCTTTATTTAATAATTCTTCGTGATTGCCTTGCTCTACGATTTCACCTTGATCCATGACTAGAATTAAATCTGCATCTCGAATCGTTGACAATCTATGGGCAATAACAAAACTCGTGCGCCCTTCCATAATCTTTTTCATAGCTTTCTGAATCAAAGCTTCTAAGCGAGTATCGACCGAACTGGTTGCTTCATCTAAGATAAGTATCCTTGGATTAGAAATGATTGCCCTAGCAATGGTCAACAACTGTTTTTGTCCTAGCGAAATATTAGAAGCTTCTTGATCTAACACCATGTTATATCCCTCAGGTAATGTACGAATGAAATGGTCCACGTTGGCTGTTTTTGCAGCATCTACAACTTCATAATCCGTAGCATCCAATTTACCAAAACGAATATTATCCGCTATTGTCCCATTATAGAGCCAAGCATCCTGTAATACCATCCCAAATTGTGCTCTTACTTCTTTACGGTCCATTTCCTTAGTATCAATACCATCGATTTTTATTGCACCACTATCAACGTCATAAAAGCGCATCAATAAGTTTATGAGTGTTGTTTTACCTGCTCCTGTTGGGCCTACAACAGCAACTTTTTGTCCACTTTTCACTTGAACAGTTAAATCTTTAATTAGTGGATTTTTCTTATCGTATCCAAAACGAACATGCTCAAAAGTGACGTTCCCAGCAATCGGTTTTGGTAAATCGATTTGAATGGCATCTGGCTTTTCTTCAGGCTCATCTAAAATTTCAAAAATCCGTCCAACAGCTGCTGCTGCACTTTGGAGGACTCCAGAAAGTTGCGTAATTTGAGTAAGAGGCTGATTAATTTGCCAGATATATTGTGTAAATGCTTGTAAGTTACCTAAAGATAATGTTCCTTGAATGACGAATAATCCACCTAATACAGCTACCACAAAATAAACTAAATGCGTAGCAAAACCTATTAGAGGGCTCATAATTCCAGAAATGAAGGCTGCTTTAAACCCATACTCGCTAAGATTATGATTGATTATTTTAAATTCTTCTAATTTGTCTTGTTCTTTTCCATAAAGTTTTATCTCAGAAAAGCCACTATAACTTTCTTGAACATGTCCATTCATTGCTCCTAAAGCACTCTGTTGTTCAACAAAGTAAGGCTGCGATTTACGAATAATGTATTTTGAAATTAAAAGTGATGATGGAATTAAAATAAGAATAACTGCTGCTAGAGGAACCGATAAATAAAGCATCATGATGACAGCAAAAGTAATCCCCATAACTGAGTTTACAATTTGTATTAAACTTTGCTGCATAGCATTGCTCACAGCGTCTACATCATTGGTTACACGGCTTAAAATATTTCCTTGTTGATTACGGTCAAAGTACGAAACAGGTAAACGATTAATTTTACTTTCAATCGTATTTCTCAAATCACACATCGTCTGTTGAACAACATTCGTCATAATGTAAGCAGAAGCATAAAGGGTTAGTTGATAAACAGCTGAAACGCTTAGCATAACAACAAGTATCTGTCTCACGTACGAAAAATTAATTTTAGCCCCGGCTACACCTTTTAAGATATCCGCTACATTATTCCCAACTTCAGTTAATGCGAGTCCTATAATAAAGGGTTGCAGAGCATTCATCAACATACAAATCATAGTTAATACAATAGCTGAAGTGAATCCTCTTTTGTATGGCTTGATAAAATTCCACAAACGACGAATAGCGACTAACGATTCTCTCATGCTAATTCCTCCTTCGACAATTGTGATGCTGCTATATCATAGTAAATATCTGATTTTTTTAATAATTCTTCATGTGTACCTTGTGCAACAACAATACCTTTATCTAAAACAATTATTTTATCCGCATGTCGGATAGATCCCACTCTTTGTGCAACGATTAAAACGGAAGCCTCTTTTGTTTCAGCTTTTAACCGTTCTCTTAACCTTGCATCAGTTTGGTAATCCAACGCAGAAAAACTATCATCAAAAACGTACACATCTGGTTTTTTTATAATCGCTCTTGCGATAGAAAGTCGTTGTTTTTGTCCACCAGACATGTTACTGCCGCCCTCTGCTAAAAGTTCTTCATATTGTGCAGGTTTTGATAAGATAAATTCTTTTGATTGAGAAATATCAGAAGCCTCGTCAACTTCATTAGTTGTCGCATTCCACTTTCCATAACGCATATTCTGGGAAATAGTCCCAGTAAATAAAAGAGCTTTTTGAGGAATAAACCCAATTTTTTTTCGTAAAGCTCTTAATTGATAATCCCTAACATCTACTCCATCTATCAAAACACGACCTTTAGTTACATCATAGAAACGCGGAATTAATTGGATTAATGTCGACTTTCCACTTCCCGTACTTCCTATAAAAGCAACTGTTTCGCCAGGTTTTGCTGTGAAACTAACATCTCTGATAACAGGAGATTCTGTATTTCCAGGATAAGCAAATGTAACATTTTCAAAAGCAACATATCCATGAATAGCTGTTTCTGTTACACCATTTTCATTTTCATCTATAGAAGGAACCGTTTGAATAACTTCTTCGATTCTTTCTGCTGACACAGCTGCTCTTGGATATGTCATAAAGACATTCGCAAATAGCATAAATGAAAATAATGCTAAAAATATATATTCGATAAAAGCTATTAAACTGCCTACTTGTAAGTTCCCACTTTGAATTTCAACCGTTCCAGACCAAACAATAGTCACTAAAATAATATTAAACACAATAGAAAAACCAGGCATAGCTAATGCCATTAACTTGAATAGTTTTTTAGAAATAGTTGTATAATTTTCATTAACTTTTATAAATCTTTCTTCTTGAAATGTTTCTTTAACAAAAGCGCGAATGACTCTAAGTCCTGTCAAGTTCTCCCGTAAATTTTGGTTAATGTGATCTAAGCTCTTTTGCTGTTTTTCTGATAAAGGTTCTGATTTACGAGCAATCAACCAGACAATTGCAAAAAGAAAAGGGATAGCTATTAATACTGTAGATGATAATGAAGGACTCGTTCTTACAATCATGAAAAAACTAGCGATGAACATAATAGGTGTCATCATTCCTAATCTCAAGAGCATTTGTAGAAAAGTCATAACTTGAAAAGCATCATTCGTCGTTCTAGTAACTAAAGAAGAGACACCAATATGATTAAACTCACTATGTGAAAAAGATTGGACAGATAAAAAAATATCGTTTCTAATATCTCTAACAATTTTAGTCGTAATCTTACTACCTGTATAAGCTAATCCTATCAAACTAACTAATCCTATAACTGCTATGACTACCATCCATTTACCATAATTCATTACCTCAGAAAAATCATTCATGATAATTCCTTTGTCAATAATCAAAGCTAATAAGGTTGGTAACCCAAGTTCAATGATGACAAAGCCAAATACACATAAAAAATTTAACCACAATAAACCTTTATAATTTTTTAAGTAACGTAACATTAACTTCACTTACTCATCTCCTTCTCATCCATCTTAAGTAATTCCTTTCTAGCTAATATAGCATAGTCTAGATAAAAGGAACATTACTAAAATTTTTTTATTTTTTGAATGATTAGCCTTAGTTTCTATACTTACTAAATGAACTATGTTAAAATAAACATATCTGTTGTGAGACTAACACAACCACCAGTTCGGGAAAATAGTAAAAATTATTTCAGCGTTGAGAAATACCGGTTAACTATGAGATTTTTCTGCTTGTTTTACCATTATCATTTATAAAACAAAACTGCCGTGGTTCCATCTAATCAGCACTGAAGAGTGTAAAATGATGGTTTTTTTCGTTATGCAACATTACATTAAATTATTATCTATAAAACAAATCATCATTTGGTGATATTAAAAAGGAGAGAAATACATGATTTACAAAATAACTTACCAAGAAACTAAATTAAGAAACCCAAAACGGGAAGAAACACAATCTTTATATATTGAATCAGATACAGAAATAGAAGCACGTAGCCTTGTTGAAACAAACACCCCCTTCAACATTGAGTTCATTCAACCTATAGATGGTAGCCATTTAGAATATGAACAAAAAAGTCCGAACTTTAAACTTACGGAGTTTGCTAAATGAAACCGTCTATAAAAAACAATGAAGCAGCCGTTTTTGCCATTGGGGGTTTAGGTGAAATTGGTAAAAATACCTATGGCGTACAATTTCAAGATGAGATTATCATCATTGATGCCGGTATTAAATTTCCCGAAGACGACTTATTAGGAATTGATTATGTCATTCCAGATTATAGCTACATTGTTCAAAACATTAATAAAGTAAAAGCTTTGGTTATCACTCATGGCCATGAAGATCATATCGGTGGTATTCCGTTCTTACTAAAACAAGCAAACATTCCAATTTATGCAGGTCCTTTAGCTAGTGCCTTAATTCGCAATAAATTAAATGAACACGGATTACTGCGCGATACTGAATTACATGAAATTGGTGAAGATGATGTTATTAAATTCAGAAAAACAAGTGTTAGTTTCTTCAGAACAACACACAGTATTCCTGAAGCTTTTGGTATCGTTGTCAAAACACCGCCTGGTAATATTGTCGCAACAGGAGATTTTAAATTCGATTTCACTCCAGTTGGCCAACCTGCTGATTTGCATAAAATGGCACGTATTGGCGATGAGGGAGTTTTAGCTCTTCTATCTGATAGCACAAATGCAGAAATTCCAACGTTTACAAACTCAGAACAAGGTGTCGGCGAAGCAATCACAAATATTATGCAAAAAGTCGAAGGAAGAATTATTTTTGCTACTTTTGCTTCTAACATTTCTCGTTTAGAGCAAGTTGCCCAAGCATCTATCAAAACGGGTAGAAAAATTGCAGTTTTCGGTAGAAGTATGGAATCTTCTGTTGTAACCGGACGCTCATTAGGCTACATTACTGCTCCAGATGATAAATTTATTGAATCTCAAGAGTTAAATCGTATGCCAGCAAACGAAACTATCATTTTATGTACTGGTTCACAAGGCGAACCTATGGCTGCATTAAGTAGAATCGCTAATGGTACCCATCGTCAAATTTCAATTCAACCTGGAGATACGGTTATTTTCTCAAGTTCTCCGATTCCTGGAAATACTGCTAGCGTTAATCGTGTTATTAACTTATTATCTGAAGCCGGTGCAAATGTTATTCACGGTAAAGTTAATAATATCCACACTTCTGGCCATGGTGGTCAACAAGAACAGAAATTGATGCTTCGTTTAATGAAGCCAAAATATTTTGTTCCTGTCCACGGTGAATACCGTATGCAAAAAATCCATGCTGGTCTAGCTGAACAAATCGGGATGTCTAAAGAAGACTGTTTCATTCTAGAAAACGGTGATGTTCTTGCTCTAACAGCGGATTCTGCTAGAAAAGCAGGTCATTTTGACGCTGGTGACGTCTATGTAGATGGAAAAGGTATTGGCGATATTGGGAATGTTGTCTTACGTGATCGTCGTTTGCTTTCTGAGGAAGGTCTAGTTGTTGTTGTTGTTACAATTGATTACAAATCTAAGGAAATCTTAGCTGGACCAGATATTTTATCACGTGGTTTTATTTATATGCGTGAGTCTGGAGAACTAATCAACGATGCTCAACGTGTTATCACTAAAAGCTTGAGGAAATTACTTGCTAATACCGAGGAGCCTCTTACAGAACAAGCAGTTAAGTCTGTTGTTATCGAAAGTCTGAAACCTTTCCTATATGAGAAGACTAAACGTCATCCAATGGTGTTACCGGTTATTATGCCTGTATAATCACAAAAACTCTTACTTTCCTTTAGGAAGTAAGAGTTTTTTATTTTTATACTAGTTGTTCAATAAACGTGTAAATAGGCTCATCACTTTTTTTATCATAATCTACTTTCAAATTATACCCACTGAAAAACCAATCATCGTTTTTTTCAATGAAATAAGTCACTCCATTTACAACCGTTTTAGTTAGGATATCTTCAGGTTGACATATATTCATCCCTACAGAAAAACCTTCGTGAACTTCAGTTTTCCCATAAACTTTACCCATGAAACGAACACCACTTCCTTTTGAAACACCAACTTCTTTTTCAAACCATTCAATGGCATTTGTCGTTAATTCTATTTTCATTTTTTGCTTCACAGACTATAAAATCTGTGAATCCTCCCCCCCATTTAGCTATCCCTTAATTAGTTTAACATATCTTTATATAAAATACAGATAATAGGATTTTGCTAAGTGTAGGAGAGCTTCTTAATGAATTAAGTGGTGTTTAAAAGCATAAATAGCTGCTTGAGTTCGGTCATCAACATCTAATTTAGCCAATATATTAGATACATGTGTTTTAACCGTTTTTAAAGTTATAAATAGCTTATTTGCAATCTCTTGATTTGAATTGCCTTGTGCAATTAATAATAAAATTTCATTTTCTCGTTTAGTTAAATCATCGTGAAGATAATGAGGTTGTTTTTTAGAAAAACGAGTCATCATTTTAGCTGTAACTTCCGTTTCTAAGATTGATTCTCCTTTATAAGTAGAACGAATAGCATCAGCAATTTCTTTTGCAGTAGAAGTTTTTAAAATATAACTTGCAGCACCAGCTTCAAGAGCAGGATAAACTTTTTCATCGTCAATAAAGCTTGTTACAATAATAATTTTAGCTTCTGGCCACTCATTCATGATTGCTTTCGTTGATTCAATACCGTCCATTACATCCATTACCAAATCCATCATAATAACATCTGGCCTAAGTTCCATTGCTTTTTGATAGCCTACTTTTCCATTTTCCGCTTCACCAATAACTTCAATATCTGGTTGAATCGATAAGTATGATGACACGCCTAATCTTACCATTTCGTGGTCATCAATCAACAAAACTTTTATCATCCTCATTCACTCCCTCAATAAGCGGTATCTTAATTTCAACACTTGTTCCCTTATCTTTGAAACTGATAACCTTAAACGTTCCACCCATATTGCTTACTCGTTCATTTATATTAACCAGACCGTAATTCCCTGCTTTTTGTTCTTCAGGATTAAATCCAATCCCATCGTCAATAACTCTCAATGACACTGAGTCTTGGTATTGTTTTAAGTAAACCTCCAACACTTTAGCTTTTGAATGCCTTAAAGTGTTTGAAAGGAGTTCTTGTATTATTCGAAATAAATGATCCTCCATTCCAGTTTCTAAATTTACTTCGTCAATTTCCCAAACTAGTTTAATTTGTATCTTTGTTTTTAGTTCAGTTAATAACTGCTCAATTCCTTTTTTTAACGTTTTTCCTTCTAAATTTATTGGTCTTAGATGGAGTAACAAAGCTCGCATTTCAGATTGCGATTCATTTATAATACTTTCAACCATTTTAAGCTGTTTTTTCATTAGCTCGTCAGTTTCTTCAAGTTGTTCATTAATAGCCGATAGCAGCATCATCGCTGCAAATAATTGTTGACTGACAGAATCATGTAATTCTCTAGCGAGACGACGTCGCTCTGCTTCTAAAATTTCTTCTTTTGTTTCCCCATCAACTAATTTAGGAATATTGCTTTGTTTTTGAACTTCTTTAGACAAATCAAGTAGTTTAATACGGATTGCTGAAAGCGAGTCTTTTATATCTTCTAAATAATCGTACTCCTCTAGTTCACTATCTAGATATTTCGAGTCAGTTTCAACTGAGTAATTTCCACTAGCAAGTAATCGTACTATTTCTTCTATATGCTGCCATTCTCTTCGTTGAAACTCATGTAATAAGAGCGTCGTTAATAACCCAATAATCAGCGCTACTCCTAGCAGATAAAGGACATAGGGTACATGTAAAAATTGTGTTGTAAAAATAGTGATCAGCCAATCTTCAGGTCGTATAGCGTAGCTGTAAGATAAGGAAACAATCGTAAAAAAGAAAAAAGATAAAAAAGTAATCTGAATAAATCGTATTCTGCTGTTCTTTCTTTTCATATTGTTATCACCTCTAAATCACCAACTAAAACGGTTGTGATGAGTTTTATTTTTCTCGTATTTTCATCATATTGTTCGCTATATAGTTTCAAAGATTCATTGTTTAAGGCGAAAATCTCTTTTTCAAAATGTACTTTCCCTTTAAAGGCACTATGTTGAATCATTATTCCAATTCCAGCAGGTACTAAAATACGTGTCTTACCAAAACCTTTGCGAACAATCACATAACTTTCATCTTTAGGTAAAAGTGTATTACCTAAATCTATAATCGTATCTCCCATAAAAACAGTTACATTAATATCATCCCATTCATAGACGGTGTTGCCGATTCTTTCATTTCCTAACCAATTTCGCTTAAATCTTTTCCCATTTTTTGGTAGACTTTTTGCTGTTTCTACAATAATAATCTCTTTTTCTTGCCAAGGAATGCTATCAAAATTAGAAAAGCTTAGATTTGATAACGATTTGCTATCTAAAACTACAAAAAATAAAATAGCACAGATCAGCATAAACCAAATAGCACTTGTCGATAATAAAGCAATTAAAACTAAAACACTGCCTATCATTGAGTACGTTTGCCTTTTTGAATTAATTTTTTTACGTTTTCCACGCAATAAAACTAATGTACCTACTATTAAAGTTAATAAAGTAAAACTATTATTTACGGATTCATATAATAACCAAACAAATAGACATGCTTCAACTAGAAAAAACAAACGCAATTTTTTTTTCAATGCGTTGACCTCCTTAATATTTAGTGCTTTAGCATAAGTATAAGCTATTTATAGAGAAAAAAAAGCATGCTAAAGCATGAGGTCGGTCTAAGACTAAAGTCTGATAATGTATAAATAAAAAAATAAAAGAACAGCTCAAATTGAAATAATTTAGCCATTCTTATTATATTTACTATTCTATACTCATTATCTTAATAGTCATATCTCCACCTGGTGTTGAAATAACAACTTGATCTCCGACTTTTTTACCCATTAGTGCTTTAGCAATAGGTGAGTCGTTTGAGATACGCCCACTAAATGGATCAGCTTCTGCACTTCCTACAATAGTGTATTCTTCGACTTCTCCATCTGGCAATTCAATAAATGTAATTTTACGGCCTATAGCAACTTCGTCCATAGCACTTTTTGAATTATCAATTATTTCTGAAAAACGTAACATTGTTTCAATTGTCGTAATACGACCCTCAACAAAAGCTTGTTCATCTTTAGCTGATTCATACTCAGAGTTTTCTGATAAGTCCCCAAAGCTACGTGCAATTTTAATTCTTTCGATAATTTCTTTTCTTTTAACTGTTTTTAATTCTTCTAATTCTGCTTCTAGCTTATTTTTTCCATCTAAAGTCATTGGATATATTTTTTCTATCATAAGTAAATTCTCCTTTTTAAATAAACGCTTGTTTAATGATTTTATACTTATTAACTTATTGAAAGCGTCTTTACAATTTCAATAGAGATAAGATACCATGTAGGCTTTTATTTGTAAACACTTTATAACTATTCTCATATAATTTTAAGCTTAGTCATTGTTATTTATTCATTTAACTTTTTTTATTAAACTTTTAATTGATATTCAAGAATACTTTTTATCTTAGTTGTCATCAAATCAATCGCGACTTGATTGCGTCCACCTTCAGGAATGATAATATCTGCAAACTTTTTAGTTGGCTCAATAAACTGTGTATGCATAGGTTTTACAACCGTTAGGTATTGTTCAATAACAGAATCAAGTGTCCTACCACGTTCCTCGATGTCCCTTTTAATTCTTCTAATAATTCGAATATCATCATCCGTATCTACATAAACCTTAATATCCATTAAATCTCTTAGACGTTTATCTTCTAAAATTAAGATACCTTCTAATATAATAACTTCCTTTGGTTCTTGAATAATAAATTGATTACTTCTAGTATGAGCAGCATAATCGTATACTGGCTTTTTGATAGATTTATAATGAATCAAATCTGTCAAATGCTTGATTAATAGGTTTGTATCAAAAGCAAATGGATGGTCATAGTTCGTACTCAAGCGCTCCTCATAAGATAGGTCACTTTGATCTTTGTAGTAAAAATCTTGTTCCAACATTAAAATAGAGTGTCCAGAGAAATGATTGTAAACTGCACGACTCACACTCGTCTTCCCACTGCCTGATCCACCTGTTACCCCAATGACAATCGGCTTGCGTTCAGCATTCATGCTTTTTTCGCTCCATTCCTATTAAAAGATAGTGATTCTACTTTGTTTCAATGCTTTACATTTTTTAGTATTTTAACTAATTAAGGGACGATGTATTCATCTACTAATTCTTGATGTTCAGCGTATGTTCTTGAAAAATAGACTTTACCTGTCGATGTATCTGCTAAAAAATAGATGTAATTTGTATCTGCAGGATTTAATGTAGCCTTGATAGCATCTTCTGACGGATTATTAAACGGTCCTGGCCCATATCCTTTATTTTGATATAAGTTATAAGGAGAGTTTGTTTCTAAATCTTTATAAGTTACAATCTCTTTATGTTTATTCAACGCATAAAGCACACTGATATCTGATTGCAAAGGCATTTCAATAGCTAAACGATTGAAAAATACACTAGCAATTTTTGTTCGATCCTCAAACGAATTGCCTTCTCGTTCAGTTAATGAAGCTAATGTCATGACTTGTTGAACAGTCATCTTTTTATTTTCAATAGTTGAATAGTAGCTTTGCATAACTTCATCAGTCTTTTTAACCATGTTCTCTATAACAGTTTCAAGAGACATTTCTTCTGAAAAATCATAGGTCGCTGGGAACAAATACCCTTCAAGGCTGTATTTTGTTTCCTTGGACTCTAATGCACTAGTTAACAATTTGGGATAAGCTTGTTTTAATTGTATTAAAAAATTCGGCTCTTTTAATTTTTCAATGAAATCTGAAGAACTATATTTAGTTGATTTTGCAACAGATTCAGCTACCTGGTCAATAGTTAATCCTTCTTGAATCAATATCTTAGTCCCATCAAAAGCAACAGGACTTCCACCTGATTGAAGGGATTGGATAATTTTTTCCAAAGTCATGGAGGGTGATAATAGATAATAGCCCGCTTGAAAATCTGTTTTATTATTTAATTTTATATAAAATCTGAAGACAGATGCACTTTTAATAACTTTATTCTTTTCTAAAATACGAGAAATATCTGCTGAGGAAGAACCAGAGGGCACTTCTATTTGAATTTCTTCTTTACTACTAGCATCTAAAGGTTGAAGCGACGATGTCACATATTGATAACTGACTATGCCAAAAATAACTAATAGAGTAAATAAGATTGAAACAATACTCCATACGATTTTTTTAACCATCTTTTTTTCTTTTTGTCTTTCGGCTAATTTAGAATTGGCTACACTATCATCTTGTTTCTCATTACTTTTTACATTTTTTTTCTCTTTCTTTCCCAAAAGAGCCCTCCTATCAAAATAAAGAAATAAATTAGTACACGTCTATTTTCTTTAATAACGTACATTTTAACTGCTAACTTGCACCATTATACATGATACTATGCTTAAAGTGAATAGAAAAAAGGAACTCACTCATTATTTGTATAAAGTTGTTGAAAGTCATTTCTCTGAAATTTATCTATCTATTTTAATTTATACTTATTATTTTGAAGAGTCATGAACAATAAAATTGAGCCAATGAATAACTCATTAGCTCAATTTTAATTATTTAATTGATAAAAAATTAGTCTTCATCAGCCATAAACGTATTTAGTATTTCTTCAATCATATCCCATTCTTCATCTGTTTCAATGGGTTGTAAGTCCCCTTGTTTGCCATCCTCTTTTTCTACGTAAGAGTAAGCTTGTAATTCAACTTCTTCTCCTTCTTCAGAGCCAGCTGGATAAACTAAAACATATGATTTTTCAAAATCATCTGAATCAAATGTGAATAAAATTTCGTATAATTCTTCGTTCCCTTGTTCATCTATAATTGTAATGTGCTCATGTTCTTCATGATCGTGATCATGTTCGTGATCGTGCTCGTGTGACATATTCAACACTCCTTTTATTATTATCTATCACTCTACTAAATTAGTTTAACGTATCTTTTTGTTAAAAGCTAGTTTTGATTACTATCTAAATAATTTTGAAGAATCATGACTGCAGCAACTTTATCAATAACTTTTTTACGTTTAGCACGTGACGCATTGCCCTCTTCAATTAGCATTCTTTCTGCTTGAACAGTTGTTAGTCTTTCATCTTGAAAAATAATAGGCAACTTGAATAATTCTTTCAAAATTTCAGCATACTGAATAGAAGCTTCTGCTCTTGGACCGATTGAGTTGTTCATGTTTTTAGGTAATCCAACAACAATTTTAGAAACTTCATATTCTTCAATTAATTCTTTTACTCTATCCATTCCAAAGTCTTCTTGATTTTCATTAATTTTTATCGTTTCAATTCCTTGAGCTGTCCAACCAAATGGGTCACTGATTGCAACACCAACTGTTTTTGAACCTACATCTAATCCCATTGTTCTCATTAGATCTCTTTACCACTCTCTTTCAAATAAGTCTTTACTAATTCTTCTACAATTTCATCACGTTCATGACGTCTAATTAAGTTTCTAGCATCATTATGACGTGGAATATAGGCTGGATCTCCAGAAAGTAAATAACCAACTATCTGATTAATAGGATTATACCCCTTTTCTTCCAATGCTTCATATACTAATGTCAATGTTTGCTTCACATCTTTGTCGTGATTATCACCAACATTAAACCGAACTGTTTCATCTATTGAACTCATATTCTGCACCTCGATTTCTGTAAACTCTATCTTTATTCTACAAGAAAGAGCCACAAACTACAATGACTATAAACAAATGAGAAAATATTTTAATTTTTTTAAAACATTCTCATGAAAAAACCTAGTTTAACTTATTATTTCCCATAAATAATAACTCTTCAACTATTTTTCCCTACCCATTCTCCTACTTTTTCTAAAGCATTTGCTAATCCAGCAGGATTTTTTCCGCCAGCTTGCGCCATATCGGGACGACCGCCACCACCACCGCCGACTAGAGGAGCAATTTCCTTAATTAAGTTTCCTGCGGATAAACCTTTTTTTACTGTTTCTTGATCGACTGCAGCTAACAAGTTAACTTTTCCATCTTTTGAAAAACCTAAAACTAAAATATTAGAAATAGCTTTCTGTTTCCATTGATCTGCAAGTTGTCTCAATTGGTTTGAATCTGAGACTTCCACTTGGGCTGTTATCATTGTTATACCAGCAACCGTTTGAACGTTATCAAATACATCATTTGCTTGTTCATTTGCCAATTTAGCTTGTAAGGAATCCTTTTCTTTTTGAGTTTCTTTTAATTCCATCTGTAATTGTTCGATTTTTCTTTCTACATCCTTAATTTGTTGAGCTTTTACTAGACTTGCGATTACTTTCAATCGTTTTTCTTGCTGTTGCAAGTAGTTAAATGCCGCTTCACTAGTGATTGCTTCAATTCTTCTTACTCCAGCACCAATACCAGATTCTGAAAGGATTTTAAAGAGTCCAATTTCATTTGTATTTGTGACGTGAACTCCACCACATAATTCTATTGAATAGTCTCCCACATTAACAACACGCACTTCATTACCATATTTTTCACCAAATAGTGCCATTGCACCCATTTCTCGTGCTTTATCAATCGTTGTCTCTATTGTCTTAACTTCTAATGATTCCCAAATTTTTTCATTAACTTTGCGTTCCATCTCATCTAATTCTGTTTGAGTTACTTGTCCAAAATGAGTGAAATCAAAACGCAAAGAGTCACCCATCACTAATGATCCTGCTTGATTTGCATGTTCACCTAATGCATCTTTTAGAGCTTGATGCAATAAATGCGTTGCAGTATGGTTGCGTATTATTTTATTTCGTAAGCATTTATCAACGGAGAGTTGCATTTTTTGACCTACTTTCATAGGGCTTAACACTTCAACGATATGCAAAGATTGGCCTGCTGGTGCTCTTTTAACATCCATTACTTTTCCAATTGTATGACCGTTTAAATCTAGTAATAGACCTTTGTCAGCAACTTGACCGCCCATTTCAGCATAAAAAGGTGTTTGATCAAATATCATTCTGACTTTATCACCTGATTTAGCTAGTTCAACTAATTCTTCATCTGTTGCTATTAACTCGAGTTTTGCTTCTACTACTGTTTGGTCGTAACCGACAAAAATACTTTCAGTTGTTATATCTGAGAATAATTTTGTCTGTACACCCATCGATTTCCCATCACTTCTTGCTGATCTTGCACGATTTCGTTGTGCTTCCATCTCTTTAATAAAACCTTCGTGGTCAACAGACAGACCCTCATCTTGTGCATATTCTTCGGTTAGTTCAACAGGAAAACCGAATGTATCATATAACTTGAATATATCTTTTCCCATAATTATTGTTTCACCAGCTAGTTTCAACTCTGAAATCAATTGGTTTAAAATTGCTAAGCCATCATTAATGGTTTCATGAAAACGCTCTTCTTCATTTTTAATGACTTTCTCAATAAACGATTTTTGTTCTAAAATTTCAGGATAGAACGCATCCATAATATTTCCAACAATTGAAACTAATTTAAACATGAAGGCTTCATCAATACCTAGCTTTTTACCGTGCATCACTGAACGACGCAACAATCTTCTCAAAACGTATCCACGTCCTTCATTCGATGGCAATGCCCCGTCACCAATTGCAAAACTAACTGCTCGTAAGTGATCTGCGATTACTTTGAATGAAATATCGTCTTGTTTACTTTCACTGTAATGCTTATTTTGACTTAATTTTTCAATCTCGCGAATAATAGGCATGAATAAATCCGTTTCAAAATTTGTCGGTGCATCTTGTAAAATCGAGACAACTCTTTCTAGACCCATACCTGTATCTATATTCTTATTTGGTAAGGGTTCGTATGTTCCATCTTCTTTATGGTTAAATTCAGAAAATACAAGATTCCATATTTCAAGCCATCTTTCGTTTTCACCACCTGGATAATTTTCAGGATCATCTTTTGATAAATCATTAAATTTTTCTCCACGATCATAGAAAATTTCTGAATCAGGTCCACTTGGTCCAACACCAATATCCCAAAAATTATCTTCAACTTCAATAATGTGATCATCTGTCAGACCAACTTTATCTCTCCATAATTGAGCTGCTTCTTTATCTTCTGGATAAACGGTAACGTATAGTTTTTTGGGATCTAACGCTAACCATTTTTCACTTGTCAAAAACTCCCATGCCCAAACAATGGCTTCTTCTTTAAAATATTCACCAATAGAAAAGTTGCCTAGCATTTCAAATAGGGTATGATGTCTAGCTGTTCTACCCACATTTTCAATATCATTTGTACGAATACTTTTTTGAGCGTTTACAATTCTAGGATTATCTGGTGTAACAGAACCATCAAAATATTTTTTTAGTGTTGCTACGCCTGAGTTAATCCATAATAATGATGGGTCTTCAAATGGAACGAGCGAAGCACTTGGTTCTACTTTGTGACCTTTATCTTCAAAAAAATCTAAAAACATTTGACGAACTTCGTTACTGGTTAATTGTTTCATAGTCTATTTTCTTCCCTTCAAATTCTTTATTTTTTAAAAAAGTATAAAAAAAGTCAAACGATATCATTGCCAGACAAGGACGACGTAAGCGCGGTACCACCTTGTTTGCAATGATGTCATTTGACGGATTCATTACCTCTTAAGTCTCTATAACGCGAGAAACGATAGTATTTCTACTATATTGTTAAAAAAGGGAGCATTCCTTTAATTTACCAGTCTTCTTTCAGCCTTGGAAAACTTCTCTAAAGGTAAAAAACAAAAAA
>JAGQHW010000170.1 GCA_020431645.1 Carnobacterium sp.
TATTTGATGATTTCTTGTTCTAGCTCTCTATAACTATGAAAAATATTTCCATAATACATTTCCTATTTTAGTAGTCCAAAGAAATTTTCTATTGGAAAATTATCAAGACAATTCCCTTTTCTAGACATACTTTGGAATATATTATCTTTTCTCAGCTCAGAGCCGTAGGCCTTCATTTGGTATGCCCAACCTTGATCAAAATGGAAGTTTCGTCTAAATGGACACTTTTTAGTTGCTTTAATAGCATCGGCTAAAGTCTCCATAATAGTGATACTATTCGATTGTTTTGTAATTTATAACTGACTATCTCCTTGTTATACATGTCCATAAAAGGATCAAGGTATAATTTTTTTATCTGCAGATTCCCAGATGGATCATTTTCGTAATACTTAAATTCTGTTGTATCCGTCGTTATCTTTTGACAGGGGATAGTTGTATCAAATCTTCGGCTGATACGATTAGGAGTAATTTTTCCAACAATTCCTTTGTAGGAGCTATACTTGCTTGATTTACGAGAAAAAGAAGTAACTTGTAAGTTTAGTTCCTGTTTATTATTTGACGTTCTTTTTATATGAATTTACCTTAAGATTTTGCAACAGATACTTTTAAATAAAAGAATAAAATTACTATTCAAACTATTAATAAATATTATTATCTTTCTATTGCTTATTACTTTGAATTTAGTTCTCCAAGGTATTCTTCCAGAGAAATATTTCCCTCATAAATATCTTTAGCTGCATCAATACCTACATACCGGTAATGCCAAACTTCTTCTTCAACTCCTGTAATTTCTTTTTTATTATCTGGGTATCGGAAAATAAAACCGTACTTGTAACTATTCTCTTGTAGCCATTGATAAATACCATAGGATACTCCATTAATATCTACAGATAATCCTAATTCGTGTTCACTAGTTCCTGGGATGGCAACCCATTTTTCTGCATGATTTTTGGCTTCATTATAAGAGTATCCTTGTTGCTGGAAAACAGCTACTTTCTCATTCATCATTGCTTTTTGCTCATCCTCTGTTCGGTAGCCTGAAACAACCCTGGGGTCAAATCCTTCTGCTTTTGCACTGTTTAACATTTTCATAAGTGGTTCGTAAATACGCTTATCTACCCGTTCTCCACCCTTAACTTTCACTACTTGTAAAGGATAGTTTTGAGGTATAGGATTCCATCTGTTAACCAACGTTTTTTTCCATGATATATCGTTATTTACGTAGTCTTGTTTATTCATTGAGGATTCCATTTCCATTTCCTCACTGACGTTAAGAATTATTGTTTTTTTCTCTCGAGTACTTTTCAGCAATAAGAAGCTGACGATTAAAATAAAAATAATGCATAATAATGACCGAAGTAATCGTACTTTTCTTTTGTACTGTCTTTCTTTTTTATTGTAAGTTTTCTTCTTCATACAAACATTCCTTTCTAAAAAAATAAGGCTTCTATTAGTAATTAGTTTACCGAAAAGAAGTCTTACTTATTTTAATATAATGTTGTTTAATTACTAATAAAATCCTAATATCCAATGTAAAACTTCTTAACGTATAATTGGAAGCTCTACTGAGAACAGAACCATATCTTTTTCACAAAATACATTAATTGTACCACCATGTAAACTAATAATTTCCTTTGCAATTGTTAATCCTATCCCTGTTCCTCCCTTATTAGAAACACGCGATTCATCTCCTCGATAAAATTTTTCAAAGAGAAGAGAGATTTTTTCACCAGATATTCTTTCTCCTTTATTTTGAAAAGATACGATGATTTTATCTTGCATTTCATGGATAGAAATTATAATTTCTGTATCAGGGTAACTATATAGCGCGGCGTTTCCAAGAATATTATTGAACACACGCGCTAACTCATTAGCATCTGCAATGATTGTAGGATTTTTATCTGATTTTATCACAACAGTGTTTCCATGAGCAGAAAGAACAGAAAGTTCATCAGATATTTGGACTAACATATAGTAGAGATCAATTGATTCTTTAGACAATATAATCTTCTGTGAATTATATCGGGTAATTTCAAAAAATTCATTTATCATTTTTTCAAGATGGTAAGCTTTAACTAATGTGATATCCGTATACTTTGAACGTTTTTCAATCGGCATATCTGGTTCCTCTATTAAAAGATTGAGGTAACCAATGATTGATGTAAGTGGAGTCCTGATATCGTGCGCAAGGTACATAACTAAGTCATTCTTTCGTTGCTCTGAAATTTCTATTTCTAATTTGCTTTGTTCTAATATATGTTTGACTGTACTCAATTTTTTTTCAAATGGGAACATTTCTGGTGATAATCTAATTTCTTCTTTACTATCAGCTAATAATGAATCAATACCTTTGTTTATTTCTCTGAAGTACTGGGTCATCCACTTAAACAAATACCAAAGTAAAAATAAAAAAACAAAAATGAGTGCTGTTATTAAAAAAATTTCTTTATAGCCACGGAAATATTTATGATAAATAAGAAATGATTCTTCATGATTTGTTTTCATAAAGTATTCTATTAAACTTACAATCCAATCACCCATCCGTTGTTGCCAGATAAATAGATATAAAGCAATAACAATAAGAAAAGAAATCAAAATCATTCCAAAAAAACGCCACATAATTTTTGAATGAAATACAGCATAATCTTCTTTACTTTTAAACTTCAATTTTATAGCCGACCCCCCATATAGTTTTAATATAGTTAGACTGATCAAAACTATCATTCATTTTTTCACGTAGATGTCGAATATGAACAGTAATTGTATTATTGTTTTTACTATAATACTCATCTTTCCAAATTTTATGAAACATTTCTTCAGCACTTACTACGCTCCCTTTATTTTCTAATAGAATTTGCAAAATAGAAAATTCGGTAGGAGTCAATATCAATAACTTTTCATTTAATGAACATTCATGTGTTTTTATATCCATAATTAAGCCTGAATGAATGAGAACATTCTTTGCTGAGTCATTAGAAAAGGTTGCATTGTATTTTTTATATCGGCGTATTTGAGATTTTACCCTTGCAACCATTTCAAGTGGACGAAAAGGTTTTGTAATGTAGTCATCTGCTCCAAGTGTCAGACCAGTAATTTTATCTATTTCTTCATCTTTAGCTGTTAACATAATAATTGGGTACGTATACCGTTCACGAATTTCTTGACATAATTTAAATCCAGTAATTTCAGGCAACATAACATCTAGAATAGCTAAATCAAGATCCGTTGTGTTTATACATTTGAGTGCTTCCTTTGCAGTGTAAAATTTAAAAACTGTATAATTTTCATTTTTTAAATATACTTCTATTAAATCTGCAATTTCTTTTTCATCATCAACAACCAAAATTTTGTCGCCCATATTTCATTACTCCTTTTTATAATGTTTTTTTCATCATATCATAGAAATTATAACTAGTTACTATTTTGAAAAGAGATAATACCGATATTTTAT
>JAGQHW010000171.1 GCA_020431645.1 Carnobacterium sp.
TTTCCTTAGCTATCGGTGGTACTGAAGGTGGAGCCTCTGTATTAGAGCAAACTACGGCATTCGCTACTCTTGCTAATAGTGGAACACATACTGAAAACTACATGATTGAATCCATTGAAAGTTCAACTGGTGAAATAATTTATGAACATGAAACAAAATCTAATCCTGTTTTCACCCCCCAAACAGCCTATCTAACTATTGATATGCTACGAGATGTTTTAGATGCTGGTACTGCTACTGACGTTAAAAGCCAATTAAATTTCAGCACTGATTTAGCTGGTAAAACTGGAACTTCTGAAAATGAAAAAGATATTTGGTTTATTGCTAGCACACCTAAAGTTACTTTAAGTTCTTGGATTGGCTATGATAATTCTGTTAAAGAGAACTATTTGGATGAGTATTCTGGTCCAGGTAATTCTGGAAGACGAAATCGTGCTTATTGGGCTCAGCTTGCTAATGCTATCAATAATGCTAACTCATCTATTATCGGATCTGGTCAGTCTTTCCAACAGCCAGGAGGAATTGTTTCTTCAACTGTAAATGAAAAAACAGGGACTAAAGCCGGCAAGGTAAAACTAGGTACTGGTAAGGAAATCGTTGTTTCTGGAGAAACAGTAAGTGAATTATTTAATAGCCAATATCTTCCAAAAGGTGCTACGTATAATTTTGCTCTCGGGGCAAATAATAAAGATTTGAAAGACTTTTGGAATGGTATAGTTACTGCAGAGGCAAAAGAAAAAGCTGAGAAAGCTAAAACTGAGGCTGAAGCTAAAAAGAAAGCTGAAAACGAAGCTAAAGCTGATGCTAAAAAGAAAGCTGAGGAAGAAGCTAAAGCTAAATCCGACGCTAAAGCTAAAGCTGAGGAGGAAGCTAGAAAGAAAGTTGAAGAGGAAGCCAAAGCCAAAGCTGATGCTGAGGCAAAAGCTTTAGCTGAGGAGGAAGCTAAAAAAGAAACTGACTCTGAATAGTTATTTGCCGAATAAAAAGACCCGATTGAAAGAGTTTCTCTTTCGACCGGGTCTTTTTATCTCTATTTTGACGTTCCTCGGTTTGCAATATGATGAGGTAAAATAATCGTTTTTTCGTCTACTTCTTCTTTGTTCATTAGTTTTGTTAATAAACGCATAGAAACAGCACCAATATCATATAATGGTTGAGTAATTGTACTCAATTTAGGACGAACCATTTCAGTTAATTTTGAATTATTAGCCGTAATTATCTCAAAATCTTCTGGTATACGAAGGTTTGCATCTAAAGCACCATTTAAGACCCCTACTGCTAACTCATCATCGCCAACAAAGGCTGCTGTTGCACTAGCTTCAGCTAATTTAGAAAAGATTTCTTCTCCAGCTGAGAAAGTGTAGTCTGTTTCGAAAATTAAGCTCTCATCAAAAGCAACTCCTGCATCCGATAAAGCTTTTTTGTATCCCTTCATACGATAAACACTATTAATAGGCTCATCTTTTTGAGAACCAGACACAAAAGCAATTCGTTCATGCCCTTTGGCTAACAGTTCAGCAATAACTTCTCCAGTTGCTGCCTCATAATCAATATTGACACTTCCTACTTGATTATCAGGATCAACTGTACCAGCTAAAACTACCGGAATTTTTGACCTTGAAAATTCTGCACGTAATTCATCTGTAATTTTATGCCCCATATAAATCAATCCATCAACTTGTTTTGCTAATAAAGTATTTAATACGTTGACTTCTTTCTGGTCATTTTGATCAGAATTAGCTAAAATAATATTGTATTTGTACATTGTGGCAATATCATCGATTCCTCTTGCTAATGATGAGAAGTATAAATTTGTAACATCAGGTATGATTACTCCTACCGTTGTTGTTTTTTTACTAGCTAATCCACGAGCAATAGCATTAGGTCTATAATCTAAACGATCGATAACTTCTAATACTTTTTTACGAGTAGTTGGCTTTACATTTGGATTTCCGTTGACAACTCTGGATACCGTTGCCATTGAGACATTCGCTTCTCTGGCGACATCATAAATTGTAATCGTTTGTTTTTCCATATCCCTTATCTCCTTTAATTTGGTTCTATTTGATAGATTGTCTTATTCTAATACAATCTATCAAACTTTCACAAATAATGCAAGCGTTTTACTTATGTTTTCATGAAAATTTCATTTTATATTTTCATAGATTTCTTTTATTACTATTAATTCTTACCTTTTATTATTTTTTTCTAATGATACAATTAGTTCAGCTCAAAATATACTAGAAAGTTGGGAATAGACGATGATAAATAAAAAACTAACCTATTTAAAAGAATGGTTGATAGAAAGTAAAATTGATTGTGCTTTACTGACTGACCCAGAAAACATTGCTTATTATAGTGGGTTCAAAAGTGAGCCGCATGAAAGAATTCTAGCTCTTGCTATTTTTCCGTCTACTGATCCGTTTCTCTTTACACCTTCTTTAGATATGAAAGATGCTCAAAATAGTGAATGGTCATTTTCTGTTTACGGTTATCTAGATAACGAAAATCCATGGTCTATCTTGTCTAAAAAAATACAAGAAGCAACGACTAGCACAGAATGTTTTGCAATAGAAAAATCTTTTTTAACTGTCGAACGCTATGAAAAACTTTGTTTATTTTTTAAAAATTCAACATTTGAAAATGTATCCGAAAAAATACAAGAGATGAAGTTAATTAAAGATTCAAGTGAAATAAAAAAAATGATTGAAGCTGGCAAATGGGCAGATAAAGCTCTAGAAATAGGTTTTAATACTATTAAAGAAGGAATATCTGAAGAAGAAATCGTTGCTGAAATTGACTATCAATTAAAGAAGCAAGGGATTAAAGAAATGAGTTTTGAAACGATGGTTCTAACTGGTGATCATGCAGCGAGTCCACATGGGGTTCCTGGTGCAAGAAAGATTAAAAAAAATGATATGGTTCTTTTTGATTTAGGCGTAGTTTATAATGGATACACTAGTGATGTCACCAGAATGGCTATTTTCGGGAAACCTTCCAAAGAAGCTGAGAAGGTATACTCCATCGTGCTTAAAGCACACCAAGCTGCTATTGCAGCAGTAAAGCCTGGTATATCTGCTGGACAGCTAGATAAAATTGCGAGGGATATTATCACAAATGAGGGATACGGAGAGTATTTCACTCATCGTCTTGGACATGGATTAGGTAGTAACGTCCATGAATTCCCTTCTATTATGGAAGGGAGCGAGCTCATTATTAAAGAAGGAATGTGTTTTTCAATAGAACCTGGAATTTACATCCCAGAGGTTGTAGGCGTTAGAATTGAAGACTGCTTATATGTTACAAAAAATGGCTGCGAACTTTTTACGACTACACCTACAGCTTTTAAATCAATTGTTTAAAAATAAGTAGCATCAGGATTCTTACTTTTGAGTCGTTTTTCTACTCCAACTAATAAAAAGATTTCCGT
>JAGQHW010000172.1 GCA_020431645.1 Carnobacterium sp.
CTTGTGGAAATAAGGAATCTCAAGGAGAAGAAAGCAAAAAATTAAAAGTTGTCACCACTTTTTATCCTATGTATGATTTTACAAAAAATATTGTACAAGATAAAGCAGATGTTTCCTTATTGATTCCAGCGGGGACTGAACCACATGATTTTGAGCCTAGTGCAAAAATGGTTGCTGCTATTGAAGGTGCAGATGTTTTTGTCTATAACAGTGATGAAATGGAAACGTGGGTACCGAGTACTCTAGAAGCCGTCGATACCAGAAAAGTAACAGTCATTAATGCTAGTAAAGGTATACAGTTTATAGAAGGTACAGATTCTGAAGAAGAGGAACATGCTGGAGAAAAGGATCACCATCATGCTGTAGATCCACATGTTTGGTTGAACCCAATCTTAGCGCAGACTGAAGTAGACAATATCCAAGCTGGATTAGCAAAAGCAGATAAAGAGAATGAAGCTTTTTATCAAAAAAATGCTTCAGAGTACAATCAAAAATTAAAACAATTAGACCAAGAATTCAAAGAATTTTTTAGAAATGCTGAGAATAGAACATTTGTCACACAGCATGCTGCTTTCGCTTATTTAGCTAAACAGTATAACTTAACTCAGATTTCAATATCTGGTCTCTCATCTGAAACAGAACCCAGTCCATCTAAATTAGCTGAGTTATCAAAATATGCGAAAAAAAATAAGATTCGTTATATTTATTTTGAAAGCAATGCTTCTTCAAAAATAGCAGAAACGTTAGCAGAAGAAGCTGGTGTAGAGCTAGCTATTTTAGATCCAATTGAAGGTATCTCACAAAAAGAGCAAGATGCTGGATTAGATTATATTCAAGTAATGAAAAATAATTTTGAATCATTGAAAAAAAGTATTCAATAAAAAAATTAAAACTTAACTGTTTGCTTTAACTACATCGATTATTTTGTTTGCATTGTAGTTAAAGCGAAAAGGTTTTTGTGGTAAACTGATAAATGTCATAAGTGATGCTCTTTATTTTAGTAAGGAGAAAACTAAATTTGATAATTAAAGTAGAACGAGTAAAGAATAGTAAATCTTCTGTTTTTTTATTCTGTTGGTGAATGAGAAAGGGTACGAAAATGAAAAAAGTGAATACATATTACTGGTTGGTTAGTATAGCGTGTACAATCTTATTATTCAAACCAGTTTCAGTTGCGTACGCGCAAGATAGTAGTACGATGGCTAATGAAGCGAACGAAGAAAATGAATTAGTCCAAAATGACAATCTTTATATTTCAGATATCTATGAGAATACTTTACTATATAATGGCAAATTAGTACCCGGATTAACTTTATCATTAATCATTAAAAATCAAGAAGAAACAAACGTAGCTATTCCCTTATCCTCTAATGGAAAATTTGTTATAAATTTTACCCAACATAAAATTAAGGTTGGGGATAGCCTGATTTTTCATATTAGTGGAAATGAAGAAACAATGTATGAAGAACAAATCGAAAAAAAAGTTTTAGATAAAAAGGATGGGTCAGAGATTATTCTTTCTGAAGAAGATACCCCACAAGAAAAGGAATTTAAAGAAGCGACTACACTATCTGAAATTTATACGCATACAAAAGAAGTTAACGGTAAAACAATGGCAGGTACAATGATTTGTCTAGTTAGTGAAGGAAAGATGACAAAGCCAATTTATTCCGATGATACAACTGGGGGATTCAACTTTGTATTTGGTGAGAACCAAACAGAAAGACCTGAAGGAGAAGACTTTCAATTTGTGTTTGTAAACGATGGTATGATGACCGTAGTAAAAAAAACAGTTTTAAAACCTACTAAAGAATGGGAAATGAAAGTAGATGAGATCAGAAAAGCTACTAAATTGCCAACCATTTATCAAGAAATGAAGAGTTATGATGGAGAAACAGTACCAAATGCTAAGATAAAAGTCTCTTTCTTGGGCCAAGTATTAGTTGAAGTTGTTTCAGATAAAGAAGGAAATTTCACATTTGACAGTCAACTGCTATCTGACATTCCTTTAGGGGAATCTCTTTTTTTGACGGTAACAGACAGTGAGGGAGTTTACTTTTCTATTGAAACAATTATTTATCCTAAACAAGAGTTAATCGAAGAGGCAGAACAAAAGCCGGAACTAGACGCTGAAAAAGAAGAGAATCTTAATGAAGAACAATCAAGTCCTGAAAATAACTTACCCAAGCCTTCTATAAAAGAAAAAAACGATAACCTTGTCTCTCTGTTACCTACTCAATCCGAAGTGCCTTCTTCCCAGAGTTCGACAGAAGATTTAACTACTGTCATCAAAGAACCTGAAGTGTTAGAAACGACGACTGTACTAAGCAATTCTGTAGAAACTCAAAAAGAAAAACCAGATGAAATAAATAAGACAAAAAAGATTGAAGGTAGTGATTTTGCTGTTTTGGCTACAATCGTGTTGATTGGAACAGTCACTATGTCTGGCTTATTATATAAATATTAATAATAAAAAAAGGGTGAGACTTAGTCTCATCCTTTTTTTTTTTTTTTTAAAAAATAGTTCTTATCCATTTGTCAAAGCTAGCAGATAATCGTTATTTAACTAATAACGAATGACAACCTACTCTATATGTTTAACTTTCGTTTTTAAGGTTGACTTACTCTTTTTAATTCGTTTATAATGAAACTAAAGCAACCAAATACGGATAAGGGTGAGATGGATGGATAAGATAGTTAAGATTATAAAAGGAACAGGTTTTCCAGTATGTCTGCTCAAAAGATTGAAGTGCTAGAGCAATACCTTTATTGTATCAATGAAAAAGGAATGATTGTAAGACGTTTAGCTCCTTCAGATGCAGATTATAACCAACTACTTTATGAGGCAAAAGAGGCAGATACAGTAGTAGAATTAGAAGAAGGACAGTACTTATTACCTGGATTTATTGATTTACATATTCATGCTCCACAATGGGGACAAAGTGGAACAGCTTTGGATATTCCTTTGCATGACTGGTTAAACACTTATACGTTTCCATTAGAATCAAAATTTAAAGATATCGATTTTGCTGAGAAGGTTTATTCTCATTTAGTAGATACATTGTTAGCACATGGAACGACAACAGGGTTGTATTTTGCAACAGTGCATGAGGAAGCTAGTTATAAACTAGCTGAAATTTGTGCGAAAAAAGGTCAGCGAGGATTAGTTGGTAAAGTCGTCATGGATGATTTAGAACAAAACCCTGATTATTACCGGGATGAAGATACACAAACAGCTTTAGAAGATACGGAGAGCTTTATTAAAAGAGTTAAAGCACTGCAACCTGAAATAAAGCAAGGGGTGTATCCAGTTGTCATCCCCCGCTTTGTTCCTAGTTGTACAAATCAAGCGTTAGAAGGATTAGGAAAATTAACGGCAGAATATGATGTACACATAACAAGT
>JAGQHW010000173.1 GCA_020431645.1 Carnobacterium sp.
TTATAGGTTACCCCATCCTTTTGAATAAAGTAAGCTTTTTCGTTTATATCTGTAACTAATCCTGTTATAATATTTCCCAATGATTGATTCATATTTTTTCCTCCATTAATTATCTTACTTTTTTTATCATCTTTTTTAAAAAGACTCATTGAGTGCGGTTTAGCTTCTTTTATAGTTTACCATAATTATAATAGGGCATCTAGCATTAAAAAACAAAGAAACTCTTGAAAAGATAAATACTATCTTTTCAAGAGTCTCATCTTTATCATTTTTTTGAGTAGATGAATCAGTTAGATTGCTGTTGTTGCTCCACGGTAGACAATCCCACGACGTGAGTCAACTGTAAGCAATTCGCCTGAGCGAACCAATGTTGTTGCATCTTCTGCTCCAACAATAACTGGAATACCCATTGCAATTCCAACAACAGCAGCATGACTTGTCAATCCACCATTTTCTACTACAATTGCACTAGCTTTTTCAATTGCTGGCAAGTAATCTTTATCTGTCGTTTTAACAACTAAGATACTGCCCTCAACTGCTTTTTCATTTGCTTCTGCTGCAGATGAAGCAACAATTGCTTTACCAATAACAGATTCTGAACCAATTCCTTGTCCACTAACTAATTTTGATCCAATTAATTGAATCTTCATTAAGTTAGTTGTTCCACGTTCACCAACAGGAACACCGGCAGTAATGATAATTAATTCTCCATCTGTAGCAAAACCGTTCTCACGAACAATTGTTGTTGCTAAACTAAACATATCATCTGTAGAAGAAGGTTTAGTTGATACAGTTGGGTAAACACCCCATGAAAGTGCTAGACCACGCATAACACGCTCTGAGAATGTTACAGCTACAATATTAGCTTTTGGACGATACTTAGAAATCATGCGAGCTGTATGACCAGACTCTGTTGCAGCTACAATGGTTTGAATGCCTAAGTTACGAGCTGTATGACCAACTGATTGACCAATTGCTTCTGTCATATCTGTTTCACTGTAAGCTTTCAAAGCAAACGCATCCTGATTGACTAATGCTTCTTCAGTACGTACGGCAATACGAGCCATTGTTTGAACAGCTTCGATTGGGTATTTACCAGCTGCTGTTTCACCTGATAACATAACTGCATCACTGCCATCAAAAATAGCATTTGCAACGTCATTAGCTTCAGCACGAGTTGGACGTGGGTTGTCTTGCATTGAATCTAGCATTTGAGTAGCTGTAATAACAGCTTTTCCTAATGCATTACATTTTTGGATTAGTGATTTTTGAACAATTGGAACTTCCTCAGTAGGAATTTCTACGCCTAAGTCTCCGCGAGCAACCATAACACCGTCAGCAACTTTCAAGATTTCGTCAATTTTATCAACGCCTTCTTGGTTTTCAATTTTAGCAATAATTTGAACATGCTCCATTTTTTGCTCTTCTAAAATTTGAATGATTTCTAGAACATCACTTGGGCGACGAACGAAACTAGCTGCAACAAAGTCAATATCGTTTTCTAAACCGAAACGAATGTCTGCTGCGTCTTTTTCAGTAATTCCTGGTAAATTAACAGACACTCCAGGAACGTTAACGCCTTTTTTATTTTTTAGCACACCAGCATTCAAGACAAGTGTTACCAACTCGTTATTTTCATGATCGATTTCAGTTACTTCTAAATCGATTAAACCGTCATCTAGCAAAACATGTGATCCAACATGAACATCACTAATTAAATCTGAATAAGAAACAGAGAATTTTTCTCTTGTTCCTTCAACTTCAGCCATAGAAATACGAACAATATCTCCTGTTGAAAAATCAATACGTCCATCTTTCATATTGTGTGTACGGATTTCTGGACCTTTTGTATCTAATAAGATAGCGACCATTTTGCCTGTAATTTGCGAAGCTTCACGAATATTTTGAATACGTGCTCCGTGCTCTTCAAAATCACCATGAGAAAAGTTTAAACGAGCTACGTTCATCCCTGCTTCAATCATTTTAACTAAAAATTCTACGGATTCACTTGCAGGTCCAATTGTACATACTATTTTTGTTTTTTTCATTATTTTAATCTCTCCCAATAATCATTTTTTGTGAAAAAGTCTTTTTGGTTAATATGAAATTTCTTGATTTAATGTGTACAATGAAAGATCTGGAACATGCTTTTGGTCATTCAAAATATCTTCAAATTTATTTTCAGCGATCTTATTGCCAACCATTCCTAAACCTAATCCGCCTTTACCTTCTTTTAATAAGTCAACAGCTTTTGCGCCAAAGATACTTGCTAATACACGGTCTCTTGCAGTTGGTGAGCCACCACGTTGTACATGTCCCAAAACAGTTACGCGAGCATGATGATCTCCAAATTCTGCTAATTCTTCAGCAAAATCATTGCCACTCATTACGCCTTCAGCAAGAATAATAATACTATGTTTTTTACCGCGTTCGCGTCCTTTTTGAATCGTATCAGCTACTTCTGCCATATTAAATTCTTTTTCAGGGATAATAATTTGTTCTGCTCCACCTGCTATACCGGTCCAAAGAGCAATGTCCCCAGCGTTTCGTCCCATAACTTCCACAATAAAGGTTCTTACATGACTTGTTGCGGTATCTCTAATTTTATCGACAGAATCTAAGACGGTGTTAATAGCCGTATCAAATCCAATACAAAAGTCAGTCCCTGGAATATCGTTATCAATTGTTCCCGGTAAACCAATTGCAGGGAAGCCGTGTTTTGTTAAAGCTAATCCACCACGATAAGACCCATCTCCACCAATAACAACTAAACCTTCAATACCGAATTTTTTTAATTGTTCGATTCCTTTCAATTGCCCTTCTTCTGTTGCAAATTCTGGATAACGTGCTGAATATAAAAATGTTCCACCGCGTGAAATTTTATCTCCTACATCTCTTCGTGTTAATTTACGGATATCACCTGCTACCAAACCAGCATAACCATAGTTGATACCATAAACTTCCATTCCTTCGTAGAGACCCTTACGGACAACTGCACGAACAGCCGCATTCATTCCAGGAGCGTCTCCTCCACTTGTTAAAACAGCGATACGTTTCATGTTAATAACCCACCTTATCAGTGTATTTAGCATGAAAATGATACTGAGCAAATACTCCATCTCATTTTCATAACTTTACTAGCATTTTATTGAAAAAGTCGATAATGACTAATTCAATTATTAAGCTTACTAAATTATTCTACCATTTTTAGCCTGAATTGTCCTAGTAAATTGAGAAAAACCTTTAAAAAGTTGATTTTTTTTGAATGACAACGTTTTCTACTCCAATTATTTTTTCTAAAGCTAGTTTAAGTGCTTGTGTTCCGTCTACCCACTCTGTTTCATTTAGGACAACTTTCTTTTTTGTCTCTTCATAAAACAAAATAACTGGAATAAAAC
>JAGQHW010000174.1 GCA_020431645.1 Carnobacterium sp.
TGTATTCTTTATATTTATATTAGTCTAGTTTTAAAGTTCATTAATAATTCACTAACAATTAGTTATATAACACTGTATACTTAAAATAGTGTGAAAATATATTTTGGAGGTTAGATATTTAATGGCAAAAAAAATTAAAGATGCTGATGGTAATACATATGTTCAAAAGAAACCTTTTTACAAAAAATGGTGGTTTATTTTAATAGCCGTCATTATATTAATATCTGCTTTTTCTGGGCTAGGCGATGATGATACTGCTTCTTCAAATGATACTGCAGAACCGGTAGCTGCTGAAAAACAAAAAGATGTCGAGAAAGAAAAGAAATCTGAATTTATTATTGGAGATGTTGTTGCTGTTGAAAAACTAGACTATACCGTTAATAGTGTAGAGGTAGCAAAATCAGTTGGACCTTCAATTTATCCTACAGATGCTAAAGATACTTTTCTTATTGTTGATTTAACTGTTAAAAATAATGGGAATGAAGCTATAATGATTGATACTTCAAACTTTAAATTAATTGATGGAGAAAAATCTTTTGATCCTGATTCAATGGGATCTATATCTGCCAACCAAGATGCTGAGGGGAACTCTACAGGATTTTTCTTAGAGAATTTAAATCCTGATGTTTCAATACAAGGAACTGTTGTATTTGATGTCACTGAAGAGCGAGCAAATTCAAATACAGTTCAATTAGGAATTTCTAAAAATATTTTCTCTGACAAATATACTAAAATAAAACTACGTTAAATAATAAGAAAGAACTCTATTAATATGATAGGGTTCTTTTTTTATTATCTAACAGCCTATTCTTTCGATCTAAGAGCTTTAAAACCTATTCATTAGTATTTATACATAACATGTTTAAATGTCGTAGTACGTCTTATAAATGCTTTTATAGTCACTGGGTATGTAGGGCTTGCCCTGCACGAACAAAGTGAGCTATTTACTTATTTGAATCTTAGCTAAAATAAGCTTCTAAGCGTCTTTACTAAAAAGCCTTCTCTATCCTTCTCTTTTCATTGCAAACGGAGCGTAGCGACTTCTTTTGACCTTTTATAATGATCTTTAGCTTGCGGAGCAAGGTTTCCTTTTTTTTTTGATCCTGTTGAGAACTTTTTCTATAAATAGATACTTGCAGACGACACTTTGTCTTTGAATTCATATTTTATCTTTAATATTTTGGTAGTCATATTTTTTTTAATAATCTAATAATGTGAAACACAAAACACAAACCTTTCTTTTTTTTACTTTATATAATAATTGATTAATACTTCTAAGTACTTAAGAGATTTATAATGTTGTTATATCAATGCTAAATCAACTTAAAGGGGAGTCTTTTACACACGTATGGGGAGTCTTTTACACACGTATGGGGAGTCTTTTACACACGTATGGGGAGTCTTTTACACACGTATGGGGAGTTTGTAATGATAAATTAGCTTGATATATTCTCTTTTAATGTTATATTCTCTTTATATAGCGAAAGGAGAATGTTTTATGGATAAAAATTTCCCTCTTTGGACCAATGAACGTAATTTTAATATTGAGGGTCCAAATAATGCTCGTTACTATTATGTTGCTGAGCATAATGACTTAATAACAAAAGCAAGACACGATTTGAACGCACAAGAGTTGAAAATTATGGATTTTATAGTTTCTAAAATTAAACCTGAAGATGAGAAATTTAATATTATTAATACTTCTATGTATGAAATCAGTCAGGTCTTAGGAATGAAACGAAGTGGTCGTACATACAGTCAATTAGCTTCTAATCTCAATGATTTACGTAAGAAAGATATCTTTATTTATAATGATGAAGAACGTTCAGTTACAATGACTGGATGGTTTGAAACTGCTAAGGTTTATGAAAATGGTCAAGTAATGCTACGTATTAACGAAGATTTCGCTCCATATTTACTTCAATTAAAAGGTAATTACACGCAACATTTATTATTTGATACAGTTCAATTAAATAGTAGATATTCTATTCTTTTATATAAATTACTTCGTGAAGCTGATAAAGATTATGGTAAAAAAATTTCTGTACTTAGTGGAACTCCTGAGGAATTTAAAAAATGGCTTGGTGCTCCAGAGAGCTATGCTTTTAAAGATTTAAATAAAAATGTTCTTCAAAAGGCTATAAATGAAATTAATCTTAAAATAAACGATATGAATTTAGAAATGTTAACTGCCAAACGTGGACGTAAAGTAGTTCAAGTAGATATTCAAAATAGATTTATTCAAAAAAGTAAGAGTATTGATAGTGATCCCACTAGCCAAGAAATCAAAGTCCCTTTAGATAATTGGTTAGAAAAGTAACAACCAGAAAAGAGGTAACCAAAGTGACGACTATTTCTGTTAGAGAACTTTCAGAAGAGCTTGGAATATCAAGACAAGCTGTATATAAGCGAATTAACCAATTACCTAAAAGTAGTCAACCAAAAAAAATAGATGGAGTTTACAAGTTGACAACTCCAATCATTGATTTAATAAGGAATTTTGAAGACGTGTCAACCGAAGAGACAACCTATGACAACCAAATGGTTGTCATAATGGAAACACGAATTAATGAGCTAAAAGAAGTCCAAAAAAAGTTATATGAGCAATTGGATCAAAAGGATAAACAACTCCACCAGCTCCAAACTTTATTGGACCAGCAACAACGTCTTACCTTACAAACGAATAAGCAAATAGAACAATTGCAGTTAGAATCATCTAAAAATGCCGAAGAGAATACGAGTCAAAAAGAATCTTATGTTTCTAACCCTACAACTGAAGAAAATAAAAATACAGAGATTTCAGAAGTAAAAAAAGGCTTTTTCAATCGTCTTTTCAACAAAAAAGAATAGTCGATTATACCGCTGGTTAAAGTGAAATCGTGTGTTGAGGGCGTACATAAAAAAAGAACCCTGGTGTTAAAGGGTTCGGGATACACGATTGTATAGAATTTTATGTATCTATCAATAGTAAGATAGGATAACTCATATTGTATAGTTCTATAGGTAATATCCTCGTCATTTTTTTGCTAGTTGGTTCTGATGGTTCCCTAGGTAAAGAAAGCTAACCTCTCAACCTTACGAGATTGAGAGAAAAATAAATATTTAAGATCTATTTAACATGTGAATATAATATTAAATATTTGCTTTTTAACTTAGTTATTAGTAAAGTTATCACAGAGGTAGTTTGTAATGATTGTAAAATGAAACTTATTATAAGGAGGAAGAAGAAATGGAAATCAACGATAAAAAATATGGAAAAAAACCTTATATAGTGAATATCGAAGAGGCTACTGTCCAAAATGAGATGTATCGGACAACAATGTGGACGGGTGAAAAATTACAAGTCACCGTTATGTCTATCCAGCCTAATGATGATATAGGGT
>JAGQHW010000175.1 GCA_020431645.1 Carnobacterium sp.
TTCAGTATAAAGGACTTTTTTGTCTATTGGAATAATATAAGCAAATTTGTGAAACATATAATGTTTCATGCAACACCAATGAGTTTTAGATTAGAATACTCAAGTCGCCCCACTCTCATTATTGGTAGTAGGGCGACTTGGGTTAATGTATTTTATGTTAAGTAAGTAGATTAGTATATAAATTAATCAAATACAAAAGTGATAATATTTTATTTAAATCCTGTAATAATACCTTTTATATATTTAATAGTAAGGTAAGTAAAGTATATAACTACTAAAATTGTAATTGCATAAATCCATAACTGATCATAATTCATTATTTTCTGAAAGGAAATTATGACTAATATAATTGGTAATGGAAAAATTAATAAGACAATTATTATTCTAATTAGTTTATTTTTTTCCTCGTTTTTTAAATAATCTAAAAAATAGTCGAAAAATATAGCTGTTATAACATCCAAAAAAGCTTCTACCATATAGAATTGCACCTACTTTTTATAAGTTTAAATGGTAATGTAACCATCCTTTTTACCATCACTTTTTTTATCTAGCCAATTAGCTATCTGCATACCTGGTTGCAATACATTTTTAACAATTGTGTTTATAATAACTGTTATCCCTGAGACCTTTTTCACTCCAAAAATAGCAAGTTTTTGAACTACAATTTTATAAAGTCTATCCTTAACAAATTTCACACCATGTTTTTTTAGCATAGCTTTTATACCTGCGCTCGCAGCTCCTCCAAAAGCCAAACTAATTGCTATGTCTAAACCTGTTCCAACCGTACTAGTTTTCAAACGCATTGCTGCAGCTCTTAATTGAGCCATTTCATTAGGCGTTACTTCACCCTTATCAAGAGCTACATAATATTCTGCAAGAGCTCTTAAGTCACTTTCTGAAGCCTCAGGGTGATTACTCATAGTTTCTGCTATAGCTAGATTAATTCTCTCTTTTTCTTCTTGTTCTGTTTCATCAGAAAAGTTATTTTCAATTCCTTCAATATCAATATTAACTGACTCTTGGTCCAAATATTCATTAGCTGAAACCTTTACGGTTGGTGCTATTATTCCTACTAACATAATCCCGCAAATTATACTTATAAACAATTTTTTTAATTTCATAAATTAAATCCTCCCTGTCTTTTTTATGTTGTTTTGTTTAGGTTAAAGTATTTCCTAATACCATTACCTTGATACGATCCTCCTTGTCTCAATAAAGTTAATTATTACAAATCTCCTTTATAAAGTAACGCACGTAACGGTTTACAAGATAGCAACCATTAGTTGCTAGGAGAGTGATTAAGCTGATTTTAATCTTCCAAGTCTGATTTTCTAAGTACAATATATCCTAAAATAATTAGAGTGTATCCCAATCCAATATTTTGTTTTAATAAAGAAAAAATAGCTCCGATAAAAATTGATAACCGTTTCTTTTATTTATTTTTTTCATTATGATATCTCCCATAACCATTCTCCTAACCTAGTAATTCATAACTAAAGTATCTATCTAATATCACTGAATCAAAAGAACGCAACGCTTTACATCTTAGCAACCATTGGTTGCAAACGCTCTTTTTTCAATAGTTTAATCAATAAATGGTAGTTATCGACTATCTCATTCGGTATGATAAAGAAAAATGAAAGACAAGGAGGAAATAATGGAACTAGGAGAAAAATTAAAACAAAGTAGAAACAATAAAGGTTTTTCGCAAACCAATGTAGCCGATCATTTAAACATTTCAAGGCAGTCTATTTCAAAATGGGAGAAC
Organism: Carnobacterium sp.; assembly: GCA_020431645.1. Lineage (GTDB taxonomy): Bacteria > Bacillota > Bacilli > Lactobacillales > Carnobacteriaceae > Carnobacterium_A. Next base: position 1,769 of record JAGQHW010000175.1, read on the forward strand.
GGAAATACTTACCCAGATTTAGATAATTTAGTTAAATTAAGTAACTATTATGAAGTATCCATTGATGAATTACTAAAAGAAAACCAAGAACTCAAGATGAAAATTGAAGCAAATGAACTTGAAATAGAGGAAAAATATCATAAATTAAATTTTATTCATAGCGTAAGTGAAAAAGACGAAGGACTACTATTATTGGTTCTTGCTTTTATGGGAAGTTTAATCCCACCAATAGGCTTAATTATGGCGCCTGTTATTATAAAAAGAAATAAAAAAACAAACACACTGTATAAGCTTATTTACTTCGCGTGTGTTTGTTGTATCTTGATTAATATCTATGCGCTCTATTTTACAGTAGGGAATTATCTAGGTTGGGGGACGACCACAGTAGAAATTGTAGATTAGGCTAATAGGTTACCTCGATGCTATTGTTTAGTAATTTAGCTCGAACGTTGACAGAACTATTAAGTGTCAAAAGGTTCATTCGTATGTAGTAAGTGGCTTGTTTAGCGTGGTTTATCTTTAAATTAGAACTTGTTACACTACCTAAATAGTTTGTAATTGCAGGAGAGTGAGCTCTTGTAATGGCGTGGCTTCTTACATCTATTTTGTAACTTACTTTCCATTGCAAGGCTCGTTCTTTAGTAATTTTATAGGTATTATTACTAATAGACCTAAAATAAGACGGTTCTTCTTCAATAGTAATAATATAATTCTCAAACGAATCATTTGTAACATTAAATTTTTGTGTCCCACCTTGTTCTAAATCATACGAGATAGTATCCGTTTCTGATAACGAATTATTTCCTTCAGCTTGTACTTGTATTGTGTTGAAACTAAAAAAAATAAAGAAACTAAAAATAATACTCAATTTTTTCATGCTATTCCTCCAGATAATTTATATTATATAACAATTAAAATATAACAGATAAACTAACCATATATAAGTACTTGTCTGTCCTTTAGATTAAAATCCTAATCTGAATTTAAGCAAAGTTTCACTAATTTCATCTTCATTGATTCCAATATAGCGTTTTGTGATCTTTTTGCTGTTATGACTGAAAATTTACCTCAATGCAAACACATTTTCAATGTTTTACGTTAAGTAGAAATCATTAACTTAAGGATATTTGTTCTTTTTAAACCTACTACAGGTTTGAATGAAAATGTTGCTAAGCTTTATTTTTTGATTCAAAATACACTTAGATAAATCGAATATTTTAGGAGGTCTTTTATGAGGGAGTATAGTGGCAAAAAAGAGCTAGTGGATACCATTCAAAAGAAATATCAGAAATACATTTCAGAGTTTGCAACTATACCAGAAAACTTAAAAGAAAAAAGGGTTGAGGACGTGGATAAAACACCTTCAGAGAATCTTTCTTATCAGCTTGGTTGGATTAACCTTTTACTACAGTGGGAAAAAGACGAACAGCAAGGTAAAGATGTGAAAACACCTGCAAAGGGCTACAAGTGGAATAACTTAGGTGGGTTGTATCAGTCATTTTACAATCAATATGGATCTTTTTCTTTGAAAGAACAGGAAATTTTGTTAACTAAATCTGTTATGGAGCTATGCGAGTGGATAAATTCATTATCTGATAAAGAGTTA
>JAGQHW010000176.1 GCA_020431645.1 Carnobacterium sp.
TTTTTAGTTGTCACAATAAAAAACCTCCTATAATGTATTTATCGAACATTTCTGTCCATAATTACATTATAGGAGCCCTCAATCGTCGTTGATTTTCCTGCGCCATTCGGTCCTAAAAGAGCATAAAAATCGCCTTCTTCGACTGTTAAATCAATCCTCCGCAACGCTTCAACACCTGAAGCGTACACTTTTCGTAAATCTTGTATCACAAGAGCATCAGTCATTCGTAACTCTCCTTAATGTATAAATATTCATGAGTATTATTGTAACACTTCTCGATAAAAACGGGGGTTATTTTGATTAAATTTCACAGTTTTACTTAGCTGTTTTTCAACAACAAACTAGCCAACGAGCAACGTGTTTATTTTGAATCGAAACTGTTTAAACAGTTTCAAGAACGTCAAAACCTTTTCAAATCAAGGATTTAGAGTTCTCTTTTTTTGGCACAGAACTTGCTTTATATAAATGAGGTGAAAAGAATGAAAAGAAAATTTTTAATTGCTAGTCACGGAAACTTAGCGAAAGGATTCCAAAGTTCCTTGGATATTCTCGCAGACAAAGGAAAAGAGCTGGCGGTCATCAATGCCTATGTGACTCCTGAGGACTACACGCCAATTATTCAAACGTTTCTTCAGTCCCTTGGCGCAGAAGAACAAGCTATTATTTTAACAGATTTATATGGTGGTAGTGTCAATCAAAAAATTGTTCAAGAAGTCATGACGACAAAACCAGACAATGTTTTTATCATTTCCAATGCCAACTTAGCCATTGCCTTGTCGCTGATTTTCTTAAAAGAAGGTGAAAAGCTAACCAAAGAAGATATTCAAGCAGCAATTGCTGAAGCACAAATTCAATTCGTTGAATTAAACCCATCAAATGAAGAAGAAAACTTTTTTTAGGAGGAAATTAAAATGATTACACAAGTACGAGTAGACGACAGATTAATTCACGGCCAAGTAGCCGTAGTTTGGACCAAAGAATTGAATGCCCTCTTATTATTTGTAGCGAATGATGAAGCATCCAAAAACGAAGTAATGCAAATGACGTTAAAAATGGCGGTCCCCAATGGCATGAAACTATTAATTCGCTCAGTCGATGATGCGATTGATGTCTTCAATGATCCTCGTGGTAAAGACAAACGAATTTTTGTAATTGTGAACAGTGTAGCGGATGCTACTAAAATTGCGAAAAACGTGACAGATATTGAAAGTGTAAATGTTGCCAACGCTGGCCGCTTTGATAAATCAGATCCAGCCACCAAAACAATGGTTTTCCCAAGTGTCCAATTAAACCCTGAAGAGTTAGAAGCTGCCAAAGAATTAGCCAGTTTGAATCACGTGGAAAGCTATAACCAAGTACTGCCAACCAACTCAAAATTAAGTCTAAAACAAGCCGTCAATTAAAAGGAGGAAATGAACAATGCTTATGCATGCAACAATGGCAGCCTTAGCTGTATTTATCTGTTTTGCTGGGAATTATTTAACTGGTCAAAGTATGATGGAACGTCCCTTAGTCGTTGGATTAGTCACAGGAATTTTAATGGGCGACATAAAAACAGGGGTCTTAATGGGGGCCTCTTTGGAAGCAATTTTCTTAGGAAATGTTAATATCGGTGGTGTTATCGCAACGGAACCTGTAACTGCAACTGCTTTAGCCACAACGTTTGCAATTATTTCAAATGTCGAACAAAACGCCGCCATGACGTTAGCCGTACCAATTGGGATGTTAGCCGCTTTCGTGGTGATGTTTTTAAAAAATGTCTTTATGAATATCTTTGCTCCTTCTCTTGACAAAGCAGCACGTGAAGGCAACCAAAAAATGGTTGTGACACTGCATTACGGAACGTGGATTATTTATTTTTTAATCATCGCTTCGATTTCATTTATCGGAATTTTAGCAGGAAGCGGGCCAGTAAATCTGTTTGTTGAAAGTATTCCACAAAATTTGATGAACGGCTTAAGCGCAGCTGGCGGACTTTTACCTGCCGTTGGGTTTGCTATGTTAATGAAACTATTATGGGATAATAAATTAGCCGTCTTTTACATTTTAGGCTTTGTTTTAACCGCGTACCTACAATTACCAGCCGTTGCGGTGGCGGTCATCGGGACAGTAATTTGTGTCGTGAGTGCCCAACGGGATGTAGAATTTCGCGATATTCTAAAAAGAAAACCTGCGGCGTCTTCTGCGGTTGAAGGCAGTACGAAAGAAATCGAAGAGGAGGACTTTTTCGCATGAAGTTAAAAGAGAATTTATCTAAAGAAGAGAAAAAAATGATGCGCTCTGTTTTCTGGCGTTCTTGGACGATGAACGCTAGCCGGACAGGAGCTACACAATACCACGCAGTGGGTGTCATGTATACTTTACTCCCAGTTATCAATCGTTTTTATAAAACCAAGGAAGAACGGGCCGAGGCATTGGTGCGTCACACCACTTGGTTCAATGCAACCATGCATATCAATAACTTCATCATAGGGCTCGTTGCTTCGATGGAAAAACAAAACAGTGAAGACGAAAACTTTGATGCTAGCTCTATTACAGCAGTTAAAGCCTCATTAATGGGGCCACTTTCAGGCATTGGTGATTCCTTCTTCTGGGGCATCTTACGTGTTATTGCTGCTAGTATTGGGATTTCATTAGCCAGCACTGGTTCGCCATTAGGAGCGATTGTCTTCTTACTTTTATACAACATTCCTGCGTTCCTGATTCACTATTATGCGTTGTATAGCGGCTACTCAATCGGTGAAAGTTTTATCCAAAAAATGTACGAATCAGGCGGAATGAAGATACTCACAAAAGTATCGAGTATGCTAGGCTTAATGATGATGGGCAGTATGACTGCTTCAAATGTAAAATTCAAAACGATTCTTGAAGTTTCCGTTAAAGGAAGCGAAGACGTAGTTAAAATCCAAGACTATTTGGATCAACTATTCGTCGGTATCGTACCATTAGCCGTGACATTACTTGCTTTCTGGCTATTACGCAAAAAAGTCAATGTTAACGTGGTGATGTTTAGTATCATGTTCTTAGGTATCTTGCTAGGATTACTAGGCATCTGTTAAAATTGAAACAATAAACATTTAATTATTAAACACTTAGAGCCTGAGACAAAAATCCAAAGTGATTTTTATCGGTTGTACAACATTTGACGTTGGTGAGTAAAAAACTCACTAGCGTCTTTTTTAATATTTATTTAAATATAAATAGAAAACAAGTGAGTTCTCCTGTAAAATGATAGTCGTCGAAAACTTACCACTAGGAGGAACTCACTTGCCTACTTCAAATGATATGCTAAAAATACTAGATATTCA
>JAGQHW010000177.1 GCA_020431645.1 Carnobacterium sp.
GATTACGTTTTGTAAGATCCAATTTGCATATTTTTTTCGACTTTCAGGCGTCAAAACCCAAGGATAATTTATTTCATAAATGAGTACTTCTGATTCTAAATATAAAAGAAACTTACCATCTGAAAAAACTAATGCTGGTTCAGGAAATAGATTTTTTTTAACAACATTATGAACGCTCTGTCTATTGTCCATTTGCCATCTTTTTCTTAAATCTCCATTGGATAGTAAAGAAGGCAGACTTTTTTTTTCTTCTTCGGCCGTTTTTTTTAATTCTGCTGTAAAGAGTTGTTTTACTTCATTTTCCTGCCAATCCTGAAATAGTTCGTAGTTAAAGGTCTCAAAATCTAATACCATTATTTTCTCCTATTAATTATTATTTTGTTGTATTTTTGCAATTTTTCTAATTACATAGTTATTATCTTTTAGAGCAGTATTGAGAATGAAATCACCTGTTTTTTTGTCATAATACTCAATTTTTTTTGCAGAATGCGCTAAATAACTTTTTATATAGGCGTTATCATTAGTCATTAGATTTATGAATTGTTGATTAATAAGCGGAACAAACTTATTGAATTTTAGAAATAATATCAAAATTTTAATAGTATGACGTCGAACCTGAAATGAAGAAGTATTATTCCAGATTAAACAATATTGGAACAATAATGTCTCTATTTCTGACGGGATCTCAGAATGATAATTATTATTTGAAAAATTTTCAATAAGTTTGCAAGCTGCTATCTTAGAATTATCGTCATTATAAGTTGATAATTCAGATAATATTTCGTAGTATTTATCGTTTCCAAGACATACTGATAACAAATTATGTGCAAATGTAATTAAATTTTTATTAATATTAGATGTAATGTGATCATAGCTTTCTGTAGTGTCAGATAGTTTAAATATCTTTTCTACCTCTGAGGAGTTTCTTTCAAAAATAGAGTCATCATATTGATATAATTGAATTAAAAGTTGATACGCATTAAACTTTTCTTCTACTAGCTGTTGAGTACTTAATATAGTTTGAGTAGTCGCACAAAGTAACTCATCTAAAATCGTTTGATCAATAGCTTCATCAGAATTGGAAATAACAAATTTTGACGAAAAAAGAGGAGAATTACTATAAAATGAATATTTACCATCTTTACCTTGTTCTTTATTTCGACTTTTTATAATTGTTATTTGCTTTTGCAAAAACATTTCATTAACATAATTTTCTTTTGTTGTTTCAACTAGATACTCATTTTCGTAAAAAATAGGCCATTCTTTTTTTAAAACTATTTCAAGTTCATCTTTGCAGGGAGTGTCTGTTAACCCTAAACTAAAGCACAACTGTTCTATATAATTGCTATTATCCATAATAGCGTCTTTTCTTTTAATTAAATTAATCAACATTGTGATTACTCTTTTATTTTCCTCTTCACTTGTTGAACTAAAATCAATACTTTTTATCATTAGTTTCATGGCGCTTTCATGGTATCTTTTCTTCTCACTACTCAATATATTTAAACTTAAATTTATCAAATAGCTATTTGGAAGTCTTTCTGATATTTTGTTCAGACAATTAAATATTGGGAACATAAGGTTTACGCTACTATTTGTTTCATCTAACCAATCATCAATTCTAATTTTAAGATTTTTCCATTTAATTTCAAAATCTTCTTTTGATAAATAATACCCAATCTCAGACATAGCTAATAAATTTGCTTTAAATTTATGATAATCTAAAGGATAATTACTTGAATAATCGTAAATTTCTAATGCATCTTCAGAGTTCATTTTTTCTAACAATAATTCAAAATGTTCAGTAATTTGTGGTACTTTTTTTATATCTAATTCCATTATCGAATTTTTGAGAGTAGACATAAACCAGGGCCAATTGTCTGTAAAAGAACATAACTGATAGGTTAATTTCTGAATATGCGAATAAATTCTAGTTAGGTGTGTAAAAGAGCCAAAAATCATTGATTGAAAAAAAATATTTGCAATATTATCTGATAAACTTGTTAAATCTCCATAAAAATGGTGCGAATTAGAAGAACGAATTTCTTCTTTTTGTCTTTCTTTTTCGATCCATTCAAGAAAATTTTTCTCGTTTCTATCTACTACAGGATAGTATAATTTTTCTTGTTTTTTATTTAGTTCTTCTTGTCCAAAGTTTTTATTGGAAATTTCATTTCTAATTTGATGTTTTAGAATGATTTCATTTCTAAGATCAATTAGGATATCCTGAACAAACCACTGATCTATATTATTTTCTTGGGATAAATTATAGGCTTCGGTTAATTTAGAAATACTTTTGTCTATATTGCCATGATAGTGTTCTCTAATTGCAGTCCATCTAATACTGACAATATTAAAATAGGTTGGAGGAAGAGATTTTTTCAATTCTTCTAAAAATAATGAAAAATTAAATCCTTCTATATTTTTATTTTCAAAAAGAATAGGAAGAAACAATGAACAATAATAATCTAAATTATTTTTTTCTTCTTCCATTGCTTTATCGGTATTGAAAATCAGTGAAGCTAGATATTGTTTACATAAGTCATTTTTTAATAAGGTTTTGTCAAAATGTGAGTATTGGCTATTTAAAATATCACCTGCCTGTAAGCTATCCCCATCTATATTTTGTTTTGAATCATCAAAACTTGAAGGCTCATTTTGAAGACTCATACCATTACTGCTATATTCTCTATAAATAAGTAAAATATCGTTAATTACATCTTTTGCTCCAGATTCTATAAATTCTTCAAAAGAATTTATAGTTCTTTGTTTTGGAGAATCCGCAGTTAATAAACTTATTTGAGTAGGAGTTTTATCTTTGCTACCTTTATCGCAAAAATAATAAAGGGCAGGTATTTTGTGTTTATTCGCTTCGTCAATCTCTACTTGTACTCCTTCTGGAACTCCGTCCAAATTATCAATTAAAAATAAACAAATATCGGAGCTAATTAAATTTTTCTTATAATGGTTTTTAGCACTAAGACTTGCTGCACCTGAATCTTCAAATAAGTATACATTGAATAGTCCTGTAGAATTGAGCATCTCTTTAATAGCTTTTCGGGCTAAATTATATTTTAGGTCTACGTCAGTATCTCCTACCTTTGAACTTATAAATACTTTTAGCTTTTCGTCTGGATTGAACAAGTAAAATCCTCTCCTTTTATAAGATATCTAGTCCATAATTTTTTGAGTTTTTTTATTAACATATTTTCTTTTAGGATTAATTATTAGTTTTTAATAAACTTTCTCCTGAATAATTCATAGTTTTTCAAAAACGCTTCAAAAACCTTGTTATAACAGTCT
>JAGQHW010000178.1 GCA_020431645.1 Carnobacterium sp.
AAATGGGGAAGAAACGGATTCAAATGATTTTTCTTTACCAGAGTTTGAACAAATTAAAACAGCTATTGATGAGCAAACGAAAGCGACTAATCTAGAAATAAATCAGATAGAAAGTTACCGCTATCTGTCACTATTTGGAACATTAACAAAGCAGTCATTTGATGTTCAAAGCTCGCTTAATCAAAAGGATTTTTCATCTATAGTAACTGCTGTAATTTTACCATTAGAAGATTACAATTATTTAACGAACCAAACACTCAAACTAGATAAGAACGAGGCTTTTTATTATCATTCAAAAAACTCGTTTGAAGAGAAGATTCTCTCTTTGGCAAACCAGTCTTATCGTTTGAAAAAAATGACGATTGTACCTAAAACAATAAAAAATCAAAATGAATTAATCGAATCGATTGTGCTCGTTTTACCAAATCTTTCAACAATTGAAACACTTAGACAAGCTTATATCCAGCAAAATCCTGATATTAAAATAGATCCACTATTTGGTACGATGAGCTGGAACACAACGGGTGATTCAATTGACAAACTGGCCTATGCAGATTCTTTAGAAATACTATCTAAGAATCAAGACTTGACGGTCATTTATGAATCTAAAGAGAAAAATAAAGAAGAATGGTATGGATTAAACGGTGGATTTTTATTTTTAGGACTATTCTTGGGAATGCTCTTTACAATTGGAACAGTCTTAATAACGTATTTCAAGCAAGTCTCTGAAGGGTACGATGACCGTGAGAAATTCCAGATTATGCAAAAGGTTGGATTAGATCAAAAAATGATTAAGGATTCAACGCGTATTCAAATTATTTGGATGTTCTTTTTACCAATTTTACTATCTATTATTCATATTGCCTTTGCGTATCCCATTATTCAAAAAATATTAGTTATTTTCGGGATTAGTGATAAAAAATTATTAATCATTTCTATTTTAAGTGTGGTTGTAGCTTTTAGTCTGATTTATTATTTGATTTATCGAATTACATCAAAAATATATTACACAATTGTTAAATAAAATAAGCGTACAGAAAACAACCTGTTTTCTGTACGCTTATTTTCTATCTAAAAGAGTTGTTGAAAAATGTGGTTTTAACTATAAAATTTATTAAAAAGAACTTTTTTATGAGTTTCTTCTTGAATTGCACTGTTTATTCTATATACTAAGTTACCTGTTATTCCATTCTTCACGAAGGACACCATATTTGATAGAATCCCAATATTGATCTTGCCAGTAACGAACGTTTCTTATTCTTCCTTCTAGTACCATTCCTAATTTTTCACCGACGCGCATCATTCCAATATTTCCAGACCAAGTAGTAAAGCCGATGTGAGGTAGTTCTGTTACATAGTCAAATAAATAATCTATCCATAGTTCTAAAGCCTTAGTAGAAATACCTTTTCCCCAATAGTCAGATGTATAGATACAAATTCCAACTTCTAGCCATCTTGCTAACTTTCCATCCCCATAATAATAAGAAACAGTCCCTATAATTTCATTATCCAATGTAAGGATCCAAGTTTTTTCTTCCTCAATTAATTCCCATCCTATTTTGTTAACAAATTCTTTTTTTTCATAAACAGGATTTTTGAAATAGGGTCCGTTCCAATTCATCCAGCTATTTTCTTTTTGTCCATAAGCTATTCTCCAGATAGCTTCTAAGTCTTCTATTTTAATAGGACGAATCCCTATTCTATGATCAGCTATTTTTTTAGTCATAATTCACCCTATCCATATGAAATTTATATGCGTTTCTGTTAACCTACTCTGTATTTAAAATCAGTTGCTAAACTCTTACTCTTAGTATATCAAAATAAATAAAATTTATTGAACGTTTAAAAAAAATCGATTGAAGAACGATTTATGAATAATTACTTGAGCATTGTATTTTTTTGATAAGAGTTAAAAAAATACAACCTGTAGATACAATAATATAAGGAAATTTATAAACATAGAGCGCTTTAATCAGAGGAGCCTTTCAATAGAGAGAAAATGAAGGGAGTACATTTATTGAATGCTATTCTTTAAAAAAATGAAAGAATATAAAGAAAACGAAATGACAATAAATTCAGTTGAAGTTTGGGTCTTTCTACTGTAAAGTGTCTTTTGAGAGTACAACGCTATTTTTTTGTTTTCATAGCTGAATAAATCAAAATTAAAGTGAAAAGACTAACACAATAAAGTAAGTTGGTAAAATGAAAATAAAAGAGTAAAGAGTTTTTTTGATAGAACTCAGTTCAAAAGGAGAAGAAAGATGAATATATTTAAAAGTTCAAAATTATTATTTTGGACGTTATGGTCTCTAGCAGCAGCATTGACCGTATTTGTATCGACCAAGATCAGTTTTGTTTTTCAACCGTTATATGCCTTATTTTCAACCCTTTTTATCCCAGTTTTAATTGCTGGCTTTTTATTTTATCTAATGAATCCTCTTGTCAAACTAATTGAAAAAAGCAAACTAAAAAGAAATTACGCTGTTCTTATAGTAATGGTTTTTGCTATAGGTGGGACAATTTCTTTTGGCATAAAAGTGGTTCCATTATTATTGGAACAATTTAGTGAACTCATTGTCAATATTCCTACAATTATTGCTAATGTTGAGATCCAAGCAGAAGACCTTAAACGCATTCCAGGACTAGAAAAAATTGATTACGAAGAAGTTTTACTGCGTTTAAACCTTTCGCTAGACACTATTTCAAATACAGTTTTATCTTATATTACAACAAGCATCAGCTCAATTCTTTCGACGCTGACTGGATTAGCCGTTGTGTTAATTACGGTTCCCATTATTTTGTTTTATCTTTTTTATGATGGCAAAAAATTTGCGCCAGCTGTGGCTAGTTTATTTCCAATGAAGTATAAAAAGAATGCAATTGAATTATTAAGTCAAATGAACGATGTTGTTTCTGGTTATATCAGTGGAAAAGGGCTAGCGAGTATCGTCGTTGGACTATTAGTTTATATTGGGATTCTCTTTATTGGCTTACCGTACAGTTTGTTGTTAGCCATTATCTGTGGAGCAACAAATATGATTCCTTATATCGGTCCATTTATTGGAGCAGCCCCAGCCTTTATTATTGGATTAACCATTTCGCCGGGTAAAGCTCTTTTAGTGGCCCTTTTGATTGTGATCATTCAACAAGTAGATGCAAATTTCTTAACACCGAAATTTGTTGGGAAAAGTCTGGATATTCACCCGTTAACTATAATTGTTGTTTTGTTAGTGGCAGGTAAAATGGCTGGTATTGTCGGTATTATTTTTGGAGTACCTGGTTTTGCGGTA
>JAGQHW010000179.1 GCA_020431645.1 Carnobacterium sp.
GACAGTAAGGGATATAGATTTGGACAGTAAGGGTATACGCATATTGTTTTATATCACTTTATATGATATTATTTTTTTGAGGTGATTTTATGAGTAATGATATCGTTAGATACAACAATGGGTTAAATACCGTTCCACTAAGACAATTTACGCCTGTTGAAATGGATATATTTTGGGCTATTTGTTCTAAAATGAAACGAAAAGGTACACAAGAATTGATCTTTGGCTTTGATGTGTTTGAAGAATTAGCTAACTATGACCGTAGAGAAAAAGATGCATTTCATATGGCTCTAAAATCAACATGGTCGAAGATGAAAAACCTTAGTTACAAATTTGAAGATGGAAGTTATTTTGAAGAATTGATTTTGTTTCAGCGATTCGCAATTGATAAAGATAATGAGAAAGTTATTATTCAAGCTAGTGAAAAATTTGAGTTTATTTTAAATTCAATTGGGTCAGATTTTACACGATTTGAATTAGACGTTATGACCAAACTATCTAGTAGTTATACAAAAGAACTGTATCGACAACTTACTTCACATCGAAATCGGAATACAAAAAAAGGTGCATGGTTTGTTAAAGTAGATGATTTCAAACAGCTTTTATCTGTACCTGAAAGTTATCGCATGTCTGATATCGACAGACAGATTTTTAAAACCGCAGAGAGAGAATTTACAACTCCTGACGAGCAAAACAATCAAATATTTTGTTCGTTCAAAGTCGAAAAAGTTAAAGCTCGAAAAGGAAATAAAATACAATCTTTTAAAATATATTTTGAGGAACCAAAAATTAGTAAAGTGCCATTAGATAATTGGTTAGAAAAGTAATAAATAGAAAAGAGGGATAAAAAATGACAACTATTTCTGTCAAAGATCTTTCGGAAGAGTTAGGTATATCAAGACAAGCTGTATACAAGCGAATCAATCAATTACCTAAAAGCAGTCAACCGAAAAAAATAGATGGAGTTTACAAGTTGACAGCGCCTATCATTGATTTAATAAGGAATTTTGACGACGTGTCAACCGAAGAGACAACCTATGACAACCAAATGGTTGTCATAATGGAAACACGAATTAATGAACTAAAAGAAGTCCAAAAAAAATTATATGAACAGCTAGATCAAAAAGATAAACAACTTCATCAGTTCCAAACTTTATTGGACCAACAACAACGTCTTACCTTACAAACTAATAAACAGATTGAGCAATTTCAGATAGAATCAACTAAAATTTCAGAAGTCAATACGAGCCACAATGATAACCATGTTTCTGACGATACACCTGAAAAAAAAACTAAAGTACAGACACTACAAGTTAAAAATGGATTCTTTAGTCGGCTATTTAGTAAGAATAAATGAATAATTACAAATACAAAATTTTAGCCTAAATTCAGCCTAAATAATAAAAGTATTTTATTGATTAATTAGAAAACTTTATAAAAACAGGAGGAAAATAAATGGACAACTATGATTCGTATTTAGAAAGTAATTTAGAACAGTTAAAGCAATATATCGCTAGTATGGAAAGTCGACCAATACTTTTTATTGGTTCTGGTTTCTCTCAGAGATACATAAATGCGCCTACTTGGTCTGGTCTATTAGAACAATTAATAAATGAGAATCCTGATATTAAGAGACCGTTAAATTATTTTATACAACAGTATAATAATGATTATGCAAAAATAGCTTCTGAGTTAGTTAAATATTATAGAGAATATGCTTGGGATAACCCTTCTGAAACAACTGAATTCCCAGAATTTACATTTAATTCTGATTCAACTAGTATTCATCTAAAGTATAAAATCTCGTCTATTCTAATAGAGCTTCTAGAAAAATTTGATCCTGATACACATGAATTAAGTAAAGAAATTAAACTTTTTGAACAGCTAAACCCACAGGCAATTATTACTACTAATTATGACAATCTATTAGAAACTCTTTTTCCAAAATATGTTCCAATAGTTGGTCAAGAGATTATTTATCAAAAAACAACAACTAACATTGCTCGTATTTTAAAGATACATGGTTCTGTAGATGCCTGTGATAGCATAGTTATTGAACAAAAAGATTATGATAATTTCTCTAATAATCAAATTTATTTAACTGCTAAATTGTTCACTTATTTTGTAGAACATCCTATAATTTTTATAGGTTATAGCTTAAATGATGAAAATATAAAAGCAATTCTTCATAATGTAAAACAAATTATCAATCCAGAAAACGAACCAAAGATTGAAAATATGTGGTTTATTGATTGGAGTAAAGAACCTATAAATTCAGATGAAATTCCGCCTTCAGATAAATCTATCTCAGTAGGAAATGGTGGATCTGTAAGAATAAATTACATTAAATTGCATACTTATGAAAAATTGTATGAAGCCTTATATCAAGATTCAGTAGATATGGATATATTAAAAAAAATAGAAGAAACTATGTATAATGTTGTGAAAAGCGATACTATAACTAATTTAGAAGTTGATATTGCTAGCTTACATTATCTTACTGAAAGAGAAAGTTTGCTAAATGCTTTTACGCATTCTAGAACGCAGGACAATCAAAGTGGAACACCCCAGTATCTAACATTCGCAGAAATTAATGATCCAAATCAACTTGCTTCTCAGTTTCCTTTTACTCCTACCCAGCTCAGTGAAGAAGTCTTTGATTCACCCCGTAGTCATTGGTACCTTGCTTACTCACTAATCAATGATGTTTTTGAGAATACTGGAGTTGATTTAAGAGCTACTAATAATATTTACTTTGTCTCTTTAAATAAGATATCTCGATACTCGAGAGAGATGGTTAATTTACTAAAACTCGTAAAAGACTCTAAACCTTACACAATTAATATCGATAATGAAAATATATCTTCTAGATAAAAATAGAACCAAACTTAATTTTAGTAGAGGTGGATATTTTGGAATTAGATTTTGATAAATATAACTACGAATTAACTCATGACTGGCAAGAAAACGATATAAAAAAGTCGTTTTCTAAGGAATTAAAAAAAAAAGCCATTGAACAAAAAAAGAATCTACCTAAATTGTTATCAAATGGAGATTTAAGAAAAAGATGGCAAATGGACAATAGACAAAGCGTTCATAATGTTGTTAAAAAAAATCATTTTCCTGAACCTATTTTTCTTTTTTCTGAAGGGAAATTTCCTTTATATTTAGAAACAGAAGTTCGAATATATGA